>JAEXHR010000389.1 GCA_023449855.1 Pseudomonadota bacterium
CCTCAGGATGAGGCGGAGTCCCAGGGGAGAACCCTCATGGTGAGGAGCGCGCCGACAGGCGCGCGTCTCGAACCATGTGTTAGTCGGTCTGCTTAAAGCAGCTTGCCCATCGCAACGGCTGTATCGGCCATGCGGTTGGAGAAGCCCCACTCGTTGTCGTACCAGCTCAGCACGCGCACCAACGTGCCGTTCTGCACCTTGGTCTGATCGAAGGCGAAGGTCGAGGAGTGCGGATCGTGGTTGAAGTCGATCGACACGTTCGGGTGCGAGGTGGTGCCGAGCACGCCCTTCAGCTCGCCGGCCGCAGCCTTCTTGATGGCTTCGTTGATCTCTTCCTTGGTCGTCGCCTTCTTGGCGATGATCTTGAGGTCGACGACCGACACGTTCGGGGTCGGGACGCGGATCGACACGCCGTCGAGCTTGCCGGCCAGTTCCGGCATCACCAGGCCGATGGCCTTGGCAGCGCCGGTCGAGGTCGGGATCATCGACATCGCCGCCGCACGGCCGCGATAGAGATCGCTGTGCAGGGTGTCGAGGGTCGGCTGGTCGCCGGTATAGGCGTGGATCGTGGTCATGAAGCCGGTCTCGATGCCGACGGTTTCATTGAGCACCTTGGCGACCGGCGCCAGGCAGTTGGTGGTGCACGAACCGTTGGAGACGACCAGGTGGTCCTTGGTCAGGGTCTTGTGGTTGACGCCATAAACGATGGTCGCATCGGCGCCATCCGAGGGAGCCGAGACCAGCACGCGCTTGGCGCCGGCGGTCAGATGCGCCGAGGCCTTCGCCTTGGCCGAGAAAATGCCGGTGCATTCGAGCGCGATGTCGATGCCGAGATCCTTCCACGGCAGGGTGTTCGGATCGCGAACCGCCGTGACCTTGATCTTGTTGCCCTTGCCGAGCTGGATCGTGTCACCGTCGACGGTCACTTCGCCGGGGAAACGGCCATGCACGCTGTCGAAGCGCAGCAGATGAGCGTTGGTCTCGACCGGGCCGAGATCGTTGATGGCGACGACTTCGATGTCGGTGCGGCCCGACTCGTGGATCGCCCGCAGCACGTTGCGGCCGATGCGGCCAAAACCGTTGATCGAAACCCGGATCGCCATTCAATTTCTCCTTGTTGAGGCCCTGCCTTGGATGAGGGCTCTATATAGTCCCGTTTGCGGGCATTTCATGCCCGGATTGGAACGCTGGTGCAATGTGTCAATTTCACCAGCGCTTTAATGTAGTTAAGCCGCGTTGTGCTTGCGCGTTGCGGCCTCGACCACGGCTTCCGGCGTGATGCCGAACAGCTTGTAGAGCTCCTTCGCCGGCGCGCTGGAGCCGAAGTGCTTCATGCCGATGAAGATGCCGTCGTGGCCGATCACCGCATCCCAGCCGAAGCGCACGGCCGCTTCGACGGCGATCTTCACCGGCGCATCGCCGATGATGGCCTTCTGCTTCTCTTCCGGCTGCTCCAGCAGCAGTTCGAGCGAGGGCACGGAGACCACGCGGGTCGCGATGCCCTTCTCGGCCAGCGTCTTCTGCGCGGCGACGGCGATCTCGACTTCCGAACCCGAGGCGAAGATCGACACGGCGGCCTTGCCATTGGCAGCGACCAGCTCATAGCCGCCATTGGCGCAGAGATTGTCGTCGTGATGGGTGGTGCGCACCGGCGTCAGGTTCTGGCGCGACAAAGCGAGCATGGTCGGACCGTTGGTCTTTTCCATTGCGAGCTGCCAGCACTCGGCGGTCTCGACGGTATCCGCCGGACGCAGCACGCGCATGTTCGGCATCGCGCGCATGGCGGCCAGATGCTCCACCGGCTGATGGGTCGGACCGTCTTCGCCGAGGCCGATGGAGTCATGGGTCATGATGTAGATCACGGGGATCTGCGCCAGCGCCGAAATGCGCATCGCCGGGCGTGCATAGTCGGTGAAGCACATGAAGGTCGCACCGGCAGGAATGAAGCCGCCATGCAGCGCGATGCCGTTCATGGCCGCGGCCATGCCCATTTCGCGAATGCCGTAATGGACGTAGCGCCCCTTGAAGTCGCCGGGCTTGATCTCAACCGCCTGCTTGGTGCGGGTATTGTTCGACGGCGTAAGGTCGGCCGAGCCGATCACCATTTCCGGCACCACCTGCACCAGGGCTTCGAGCGCGAGTTCGCTGGCCTTGCGGGTGGCAACCGTCTGCGGCTCGTCCACCAGCTTCTTCTTCAGCTGGCGGATCGCGTCTTCCATCGCCGCCGGACGCTTGTGATCGTTGCGGCGGGTGAATTCATCGCGCTTGTCGGCCGGTTGCGCGTCAAAACGCTTCTTCCAGTCGGCATGCGCAGTGGCGCCCTTCTTGCCGACATCGCGCCAGGCATTGAGGATGTCGTCCGGAATTTCAAACGGGCCATAATCCCAGCCCAGCGCCTTCTTGGTGGCTGCAATTTCCTCGACGCCAAGCGGTTCGCCATGCGCCTTGGAAGTGCCGGCCTTCTTCGGCGAGCCGAAACCGATGGTCGTCTTGCAGGCGATCAACGAGGGGCGATCCGACGACTGGGCTTCCTTGATCGCCTTGGCGATCGCAACCGGATCGTGGCCATCGATCTGCACCGCGTTCCAGCCGTGAGCCTTGAAACGCGCCACCTGATCGACGCTGTCCGCGAGGGTCAGCGGGCCGTCGATGGAGATGCCGTTGTCGTCATAGAGGAAGATCAGCTTCGACAGCTTGAGATGGCCGGCCATCGCCAGCGCTTCGTGGCTGACGCCTTCCATCAGGTCGCCGTCGGAGCACAGCACGTAAGTATAGTGATCGACGAGATCGCCATATTGGGCGGCGAGCATGCGCTCGGCGAGCGCGAAACCGACCGAGGTTGCGACGCCCTGGCCGAGCGGGCCGGTGGTGGTCTCGACGCCGGAGGTATGGAAATTCTCGGGATGGCCCGGCGTCGCCGAATGCAGCTGGCGGAAATTCTTCAACTGGTCGAGCGTCATCTCCTTGTTGCCCGTGAGATAGAGCAGGGCATAGAGCAGCATCGAGCCGTGTCCGGCGGAGAGGATGAAGCGGTCGCGATCCGGCCACTTCGGATCGGCGGCGTCGAATTTCAGGAACTGGGTGAACAGAACGGTGGCGACGTCGGCGGCGCCCATCGGCAGGCCGGGATGGCCGGAATTTGCCTTTTGCACGCCATCCATGGCCAAGGCGCGAATGGCATTGGCCATTTTCGAGTGATCAACCTGCGTCATGTCGTGTTCCGTGTGACTTGAAAGGTGTGAACCGGCCTGCCTCCGCTGGAACAGCGGTCTTGCAGCGCGTGCGGCATCGCAATGGAGAACCGGGGAATAGCACCTCGGTTCCTGAGAGTCCAAGGCGGTGCCGGAAGCTGTGTCATGTTCGAATCTACCGCCGGTTTTTGGCCGCTTTACGGTGCATAGCTTTTGTGCGGCGTTGCGTCCGGGCCGCTCCCCGCCTAAATTTCGAGCCTTAAAACCTTGCCGCGACGTGCTTTTTGGCGTCGTGCCCTCGCAATCAGGTTGTGCATCGCCCGGTATGATCGAACGTCCCGCCCATCTGTCGGCCTCCGACCCCGCCCATGCCGGCGCGCAGGAGATCGAATCCGCGACACGGCGGCTGATGTCGGCGCTGGATGCGCTGGAGAGCGCCGTGGAGCGCCGCCGCGAGGCGGATCGCGACGAGGACGAGCTTGCCGCCCGCATCCAGGCGCTGGGCGCGGATCGTTCGCGGCTTGCCGACGAACTCGATGGTTCGCTGGTGAAGACGCGCAAGCTCGAACGCACCAATCGCGAGATCGCCGGCACGCTCGATACGGCCATCGGCACCATCCGCGCCGTGCTGGCGGAGCAGGGCCGTGAGTGAGCATGACATGACCCACGTCAACGTCACCATCAATGGCCGGCAATATCGCATGGCCTGCGAGGAAGGGCAGGAGACGCGCCTGCTGCGTCTCGCGGAAAGTCTCGAATCCCGCGTGACCAATCTGCGCGGCAAATTCGGCGAAATCGGCGATGCGCGCCTCACGGTGATGGCGGCACTGATGGTTGCCGACGAGCTCGTCGATGCCAATGCGCAGATCCGTGCGCTGCAGGAAGAACTGATGGCGCTCCGCGACGTCCGTGTCGTCGCCGCGGACCGCGCCCGCGCCACCCAGACCGCGGTTGCCGCCGCGCTGAACGCCGCAGCCGAACGCATCGAGAAGACCACGCAGATCCTCAACCGCACCATCGGCGGCGGGGTTGCGATCGGTTGATCCGCAGTGTTGCGACACTTCGGATCAATGTCGGAGCGCTGCACCGCGTCCGGGACAAGTCTTCGCGCCCACTGGCGCATCTCCTCCATAACCCCTACATTGCCCTTGCGAGGCTGCGTCGCGCGTCAGGAGCCACATATCCCCGGGGCCTTATCGATCCTTAAGGGAGCTGTCCCTGGCCAGGTCCGTGGACCTGGACACACGGCGCCCACCTACTTTCGTAGGCGTCCCGGGATCGACCGCTTCAACGGCCACCGCGGCTTCGCACTTTTCTTGTCGAGCTGGATCGAGACATGACGATGAAAGTCTCATTGCCCGAAGAGTTCAGCACCTTCGTCGCGGCGCAGGTCGCAAGCGGCCACTATGCAACACCGGATGATGTCTTCCGAGATGCATTGCGACTGATGGAGCGGCACGTCCAGGCGAAGGCGGAGCGTGTGGCTTGGCTACAGAAAGCCTATCAGGAAGGGCTAGATAGCGGCTTCGTTGACGGGCCGCCCGATTTCGAGGCGATCAAGGCGGAAGGCCGCACGCGCCGCGAAAAATCCGTGAGATGAACGATGCGGCTGCGCCACTCCCGATATGTGCGCAGCGATCTCGATATGATCTGGGATGCCGTCTCCGAGCATGGCGTGTCCATTGCGGACGCCTGTCTGGACAGGATCGAAGCCCGCTTTGCACAACTCGCGGAATTTCCTCATTCGGGACCAGTCCATCCCGAGATCGCTCCAAATGTACGGGCGCTTGTGGTTGAGCGATGGCTGATCGTTTATCGCATTCTGTCTGACAGTGTGGAAGTCGTCCGCATCGTCGATGGCGCACGCGATCTCTCTCGCTTGGGCCTGCCCCAGGAATAGCGCTAGGGTCGGTCGATGACCTCGCCTGTCCCCACCAAGCTCGACCTCCGCACCGCCGCCCTCGCGCGGCGCTCGGCCTTGGGAGAGCCCTATCGCGATGGGGCTGCGCGCGCACTCGCGACGCACCATTTTCCGTTGCCCATCACGCCCGGCGCCATCGTCGCCGGCTATTCCCCGATCCGCAGCGAGATCGATCCCATCCCGCTGATGCGCGCCCTTGCGACCAGGGGCGCGCGTCTGGCGCTGCCCGTCATCATCGCCCGCGACGAGCCCTTGCTGTTCCGCGCCTGGTATGCAGCCGATGACCTCGTTCCCGGCTCGCTTGGCATCCTTGAGCCGCCGCCGGAGGCGCCGCAGCTCTTGCCCGACATCCTGCTGGTGCCGCTGGCCGCCTTCGATCGCGCCGGCCATCGCATCGGCTATGGCGCCGGCCACTACGACCGCACCTTCGCGCATTTGCGCGGGGCAAAACCCTTCACCGCCATCGGCCTTGCCTTCGACGCCCAGGAGATCGAAGCCGTCCCGATGCAACCGCACGACGTCGCGCTGGATTATGTGCTAACCGAGACGCGTGTGATCGACTTCCGGAGTAAATGAGTTGCGCATTCTCTTCATCGGCGACGTCGTCGGCAAGACCGGCCGCGTGGTGATCCTCGACAAGCTTCCCGGCCTCATCAAGGACTGGAAGCTCGATCTCGTCGTGATCAATGGCGAGAACGCCGCCGGCGGCTTCGGCATCA
>JAEXHR010000047.1 GCA_023449855.1 Pseudomonadota bacterium
TTCAACGATAAACTCGGCCGGCGGATTACGCTTCGCTCATCCGCCCTACGACCTGAGAGGTCAGGTATACCAGACCGCCTCCGCCCCCAAATCCGCAACACAGCCTTCTCGCTCGACAATTGGGCAGGGGCTGACTTGAACGGTGCCAGCGAAAGCGATAACCAGCCTTCCGGCAGTTACTGCTCTCTCCTCCCACCCCTGCGGGTTCAAAGGATATTTTCTCATGGCGCGTAATAAGATCGCACTGATTGGCTCGGGTCAGATCGGCGGAACGCTGGCTCACCTGGTCGGCCTCAAGGAACTCGGCGACGTGGTGATGTTCGACATCGCCGAAGGTATCCCGCAGGGTAAATCGCTGGACATCGCCCAGTCGTCGCCGGTCGATGGCTTCGATTCCAAGCTCTCTGGCGCCAATTCCTATGAAGCGATCGAAGGCGCCGATGTCATCATCGTCACCGCCGGCGTGCCGCGTAAGCCCGGCATGAGCCGCGACGATCTGCTCTCGATCAACCTCAAGGTGATGGAGCAGGTGGGCGCGGGCATCAAGAAGTATGCCCCGAACGCATTCGTGATCTGCATCACCAACCCGCTCGACGCCATGGTCTGGGCGCTGCAGAAGGCCTGCGGCCTGCCGGCGAACAAGGTGGTCGGCATGGCCGGCGTGCTGGACTCCGCGCGCTTCCGCTACTTCCTGGCCGATGAATTCAACGTCTCGGTCGAAGACGTCACCGCCTTCGTGCTCGGCGGCCACGGCGACACCATGGTGCCGCTGGTCAAGTATTCGACCGTTGCCGGCATCCCGCTGCCCGACCTCGTGAAGATGGGCTGGACCTCGCAGGCCCGCATCGACGAGATCGTCGATCGCACCCGCAACGGCGGCGCCGAGATCGTCAACCTGCTCAAGACCGGTTCGGCCTTCTATGCTCCGGCCGCTTCGGCGATCGCGATGGCCGAGAGCTATCTCAAGGACAAGAAGCGCGTGCTGCCCTGCGCCGTTCACCTCAACGGTGAGTACGGCGTCAAGGACATGTATGTCGGCGTTCCCGTCGTGATCGGCGCCAAGGGCGTCGAGCGCGTCGTCGAGATCGAACTCGCCGGCAAGGACAAGGAAGGCTTCGACAAGTCGGTGGCTTCGGTGGTCGGCCTGATGGACGCCTGCAAGAAGATCGCACCCGACCTGCTCGGCTAACATCTGAAGAAATGAACCGGCACCCTCGCGGTGCCGGTTTTGTATTTGACGTGGTTGGCAATCACTGCAACGAACCCACTCGGCCAACTTCGTCCGTTACACGGAATTACCGTCGGCTTTGACATACGGCAACCTTGGTATACGGTATGCCAATTCAGAGAAAACGGCGTGAATTCCAATTTCACCATCGGGGGTTCGGGAGCATCTTATGAATATCCATGAATATCAGGCGAAAGCCGTCCTGAAGGAGTTCGGCGTGCCCGTCTCCAAGGGCGTGCCGGTCCTCAAGGCTGACGAAGCCGAGGCCGCAGCGAAGCAGCTCGGCGGCCCGCTCTGGGTCGTGAAAAGCCAGATCCATGCCGGTGGTCGCGGCAAGGGCAAGTTCAAGGAAGCCTCGGCTGGCGACAAGGGCGGCGTCCGCCTCGCCAAGTCCGTCGATGAGGTGAAGGAATTCGCCAAGCAGATGCTTGGTGCGACCCTCGTCACCGTGCAGACCGGCGAAGCCGGCAAGCAGGTCAACCGCCTCTACATCGAGGACGGTTCGGACATCGAGAAGGAGTTCTATCTCTCCCTCCTCGTCGACCGTGAAACCTCGCGCGTTGCATTCGTCGTTTCGACCGAAGGCGGCATGAACATCGAGGACGTCGCCCACGACACCCCTGAGAAGATCATCACCTTCTCGGTCGATCCGGCCACCGGCGTGATGGGCCATCACGGCCGCACGGTTGCACAGGCGCTGGGTCTGAAGGGCGATCTCGCCAAGCAGGCCGAGAAGCTGACCGCGCAGCTCTACACGGCGTTCATCGCCAAGGACATGGACATGCTGGAGATCAATCCGCTGATCATCTCCAAGCAGGGCCAGCTCAAGTGCCTCGACGCCAAGATGTCGTTCGACTCGAACTCGCTCTATCGTCATCCGGACATCGTCGCCCTGCGCGACACCACGGAAGAAGACGAGAAGGAAATCGAGGCGTCGAAGTATGACCTCGCTTACATCGCGCTCGACGGCACCATCGGCTGCATGGTCAACGGCGCCGGCCTCGCAATGGCCACGCTCGACATCATCAAGCTGTATGGCGAAAGCCCGGCCAACTTCCTGGACGTCGGTGGCGGCGCTTCGGAAGAGAAGGTGACCGCGGCGTTCAAGATCATCACCGCCGATCCGAACGTGAAGGGCATCCTGGTCAATATCTTCGGCGGCATCATGAAGTGCGACGTCATCGCTGCCGGCGTTGTCGGTGCAGTGAAGGCCGTCGGCCTCAAGGTGCCACTGGTTGTTCGCCTCGAAGGCACCAATGGCGAGGAAGGCAAGAAGATCATCCGCGAGTCGGGCCTCAACGTTCTGCCGGCAGACGATCTCGACGACGCCGCCCAGAAGATCGTCAACGCGGTGAAGGGAAAGTAAGCCAATGTCAGTCTTGATCGACAAGAACACCAAGGTCATCACCCAGGGCTTCACCGGCAAGAACGGCACCTTCCACTCCGAACAGGCGATCGCCTACGGCACCAAGGTTGTCGGCGGCACCTCGCCGGGCAAAGGCGGCTCGACCCATATCGGCCTGCCCGTGTTCGACACCGTGGCGGAAGCGCGCGACAAGACCGGCGCCGACGCGTCGGTGATCTATGTGCCGCCGCCGGGCGCCGCAGACGCGATCTGCGAAGCCATCGATGCGGAAATCCCGCTGATCGTCTGCATCACCGAGGGCATTCCGGTGCTCGACATGGTGCGCGTGAAGCGTTCGCTGTCGGGCTCCAAGTCGCGCCTGATCGGGCCGAACTGCCCGGGCGTCGTCACTGCCGGCGAATCGAAGATCGGCATCATGCCGGCCAACATCTTCAAGCCGGGCAAGGTCGGCATCCTGTCGCGCTCCGGCACGCTGACCTATGAAGCCGTGTTCCAGACCACCCAGGCTGGCCTCGGCCAGACTTCGGCGGTCGGCATCGGCGGCGACCCGGTCAAGGGCACCGAATTCATCGACGTGCTCGAGATGTTCCTGGCCGACGACAAGACCGAGTCGATCATCATGATCGGTGAAATCGGTGGTTCGGCGTAAGAAGACGCGGCGCAGTTCATCAAGGACGAAGCCAAGCGCGGCCGCAAGAAGCCGATGGTCGGCTTCATCGGCGGCGTCACCGCCCCTCCCGGCCGCCGCATGGGCCATGCCGGCGCCATCGTCTCGGGCGGCAAGGGCGATGCCCAGTCGAAGATCGCAGCGATGGAAGCCGCGGGCATCCGCGTCTCGCCGTCGCCAGCCCGCCTCGGCACCACGCTGGTGGACGTGCTCGCAGGCAAGTAAGCCGCACGCATTGGACTGAATGAGAAAGGCCCGCTCGAAGGAGCGGGCCTTTTTCTTTCCCTTCTCCCCTTATGGGAGAAAGTGGCGCGGCCGAAGGCCATGACGGATGAGGGGAGGCCCGGGCTTGGAGCTTGTGGCGCCCCCACGCGTCTCGACCGCTGCGCAGTCGTTCTCCCTCTCCCACAAGGGAAGAAGGAACAATAAATCCTACGCCGCCACCGCCTGCTTCTCACCGACGACCGGCAAGCCTTCCTCGATCGGATACTTCACATCGCGGCTCCATTCGTTCCAGGAGCCGAAATACATCCGCACATCTGCGACGCCGGCATTCTTCAGCGCCAGGAACGTGTTCGACGCACGGGCGCCCTTGAAGCAGTAGAGGTAGACCGTGGTCGATGGCGTGATGCCGACAGTGGCGCATTCGGCAAGGATCTCGTTCTTCGACTTGAAGCGCGGGCCTTCCGCTGTCGGCTTCATCATGCGGTACCATTCGATCCACACCGCGCCGGGGATGCGGCCCATGCGTGGGCAGAAATCCTTGCCATACGGCGACGAGCTTTCACCGATCCATTCATCGACATCGCGCACGTCGAGGATCGCGATGGACGGATTGCCGAGCGCGGCCTGCATGGTGGCCGCATCGATCAGGATCGACCCGGCTTCCGGCTTGATGGCGAAGGAGGCCGGCTTCGGCGTCGCGACCTCGGTGGTGGTCGGCAGTCCCTTCAGTGTCCAGGCATCGAAGCCGCCATGCAGCACCTTGATCTTGGGATAGCCCAGGAATTCGAGCAGGAAGTAGCCGCGGCAAGACTGGCCGAAGCCGGAATTCATCGACTGCTCGTAGATCACGGCGGTCTCTGCGCCCGAGAGACCAGCGCCGCCGAAGGCTTCGGCAAATTTCTTCTTCAGCTCCTCCATGCCTTCCGGCGTGGATGTCGCGAGGAACGTAAATATCTCATGGAGATTGACGGCGCCGGGAATGTGCCCGGCCGCATAGGCATCGGGATTGCGGGTATCGATGATGACACAGGGCTCCGACTTCATGAACGTCGCGAGGTCGTCTGCGGAAATGAGAACGTCTGCCATTTTAGCCTCCACTCGTGTTGAACGTCGTTGTTGAACCTGATGTAGATGAGCCGTCGTTGTGCGCCCTGACCTGGATCAGTTGGCGTGATCTCCCTGTTGCTCGCGTGCGTTATCGGCGAGCATCTTGCGGAGCTGTTTGGTGGCTGGGGTAACGATCGCCACGAAATAGGCCTCGCGCAGGCGCCGCTGTGCGCGGTGGGATTTGAGATAGCCGCGCGCGCCACAATGCAGCATCGCAGCATGGGCGGCGGCGACTGCCGCATCGCCGGCACGCAGGCGGAGATCCACCACCGCGCGCCAGTAATCATTGCCGGCTTCGTAAGGCGTGGCTGCCAGCATCATCGTCTCGGCTTCCATCTTTGCGAGCAGGCCGGCAAAATCCTCGGGCTGCTGCGGCAGGAAACGGTTCACATGGGCGAGCGTGGGTTTGACGCTGTCCATGATGGCGACGCAATCCCTGACGAGACCGAGCCCCATACCCATCTGCATGAGGATGAAACCGGCGCGAATCTTTTTGACGAAGGGCATCGCCGGCGCGGCAAGCACCTGGTCGTCGGGAATGAAGACGTCGCGAAACTGCACGGCGTAAGTGCCGGTGCCATCCATCGCCAGGAACGGCTTGCACGGTGTCAGAGCAAGATTTTCATCGGCGCAATCGGCGATGAACATCACTTTTTCGCCGGTCTCCTCGATCTCGAAGATCGTACCGAACAGATGATCGGGACCGAGATTGGAAACCCAGGGCAACGCGCCGCGCACGATGTAACCGCCGTCGATGCGCTTGCCTTTCAGCTTCAGCCTCTCGATACCGAAGAAGCTCTTCATCGGATTGGAAAGACCGGTCCCGCCGAGCACTTTCCCGGCCGCGGTGGCGCTCAGATACTTCGCTTTCAGCTGCGCATTGTCGGAATTGAGAATGTACCAGACCAGCGTGTTCTGACACCACGCCATGAAGGCGGTCGAGCCGCAGGTCTCGCCGATGGTGGAGATGCCGGCGATCGTATCGCGCAGGTCGGCATGCGCGGACCATGCGCCGACATTGCCGAGATGGCGCAACGCTTCGTCGGGATAGATCGTGCCTTCGTCGATTTCCAGCGCGATCGGTGTCAGCTCGCGCCGCGCGACGGCTGCCACGCGATCGACGAGCGGCTCGATGTCGCCCGGTACTTCATTCGATTTCCGCAGCAGCGCCGTCGTGGTCATGTCGATCTCCGTCGTGCGAGAAAAAGAGAAGAAGCGGCCGCACGACTGCGACCGCTAACTCGTGATCAGGCAGAGACGTCGAGATTGACCGGGCGCGTGAACGTGTTGGCGACCGGTGACCACTTCTTCACATGGGTGATGAGCGCGTCGATCTCCTCCTGTGGAACGCCTTCGCATTCCATGTCGACCTTGACGCGCACATCGGTGAAGCCGACCGGCTTCTCGCTGATGTCGCCGGTGCCCCAGACAGCGGTGATGTTGAGATCGCCCTCGAGCTGCAGTTCGAGCTTGTTGACGGTCCAGCCGCGGTGCACGGCATTGGCATGCAGGCCAACCGCAAGGCAGGAGCCAAGTGCAGCGAGCGATGCCTCCGAGGGGTTCGGCGCGGTGTCGTCGCCGAGCAGCGCCGGCGGCTCATCGACGATGTAGGGTGGCAGGCTGCGAATGTAGTTGGCGTGGCGGAACTTGCCTTCGGCGACGGTCTTGCACTTGAGCGTCTTGATGACGTTCGGATTGGCCTTGCCATTGGCGATCAGCTGTTCGAGCCCGCCTTTGTCGATCGGTGCCAGGCAGCCGGTCAAAGCGGTCTTGGCGGCAACAGCGGTCATGGACGTCTCCCTTCGGTAAAGTACAGAACGGTCTGTACGATTGCACGAAGTGTGCCACGGAGAGCGAACGACCCTGCGGTGAGTGATTTCAACGGGTTACTTGCGGCGACCGAAAACTGGAGGTGCCCGAATGATGATCGGCGCTGCCGATTCGCCAGCCAATCGCCCGAATCTTGGTCAAATCACTGAGCCTCGCTTGCGCCCGGGCCGGCGCATGTCATATTGACGCGGCAATGAGCGATCCCATGCCGCAGGATTCCGAGAAGGTCACACCGCGCGCCCGGCTGATGGACGCTGCGACACGGCTGTTCTGCCAGAATGGCATCAACGCCACCGGCATCGACGCCATCGTTGCGGAAGCCGGGACAGCCAAGACGACGCTTTACAAGATCTTCAAATCAAAGGGAGATCTGGTCGAGGCCGTACTGGAGACCGAGGGCAAAAGCTGGCGCGGCTGGTTTCTCGCCGCCATCGAGGCGCCGCCGACGCCGCGCGAAAAGCTCGATGCGATCTTCCCGGCGCTGAAAAAGTGGTTCGGCGAGGAGAGTTATACGGGCTGCGTCTTCATCAATGCAGTCGGCGAGCATCCCAAGGACGAGACCCGCTTGCGGGACCTCACCATCCAGCACAAATCCTTTATTATCAGTCATATAGCAGATCTTGCCAAAGCCGCCGGTGCGGCCCGCCCGGACTTCCTCGCGCATCAGATCGGGCTGCTGATGGACGGCGCGATCGTCGCCGCGCTCGTCACCCGCGATCCCGCCGTCGCCGATGCAGCCGGCCAGGCGGCTACGGCGCTGCTGGACGGCGCCTGCGGCCCCGCCAAACCGAGGCGCAAGAGAACGGTCGTTCTCCAGGGCGGCGCTGCCGCGCTTGCGAAAGAAGACCTTAGTGTCGTCGAATAGTTGAGATTTGGTAGGTAAAATCTACGACGTTCGAAGAATTGGCTAATTGTTCAGTTCTTCGTGTTTTTAAGGCGAACTTTAAAACTAGATAGGTTAGAAGGTCGCCGCACAAGGTTCGGTCCGTAGAAGGGCCAAACCCTCGCCCGAAATTCCGCGCGACTAGAAAATTCAGGACGCCAAAATGTCTCGCCAGGACGCGAACGCCGCTTTTGCCCTCTCTTCATTCCTCCAGGGCGCCAACGCTACTTACATCGACGACCTCTACGCACAATTTGAAAAGGATCCCTCCTCGGTCGACGCCGAGTGGCAGGAGTTCTTCAAGAGCCTGAAGGATCCCTCCGCCGACGTGCAGAAGAATGCCGCCGGCCCGTCCTGGGAAAAGTCAAACTGGCCGGTGACGCCGAATGACGATCTCACCCATGCGCTGGACGGCAACTGGGCCAAGGTCGAGAAGGCCGTCGGCGCCAAGCTGGCCGCCAAGGCGGAGAAGGGCGACAAGGTTCCGGTCGGCGACCTGGTTCAGGCGACGCGTGATTCGGTTCGCGCCTTGATGCTGATCCGCGCCTACCGCATGCGCGGACATTTCCACGCCAATCTCGACCCGCTCGGCATCGAGGGCGTCAAGGATCACGAAGAGCTCGATCCCAAGTCCTACGGCTTCACCGAAGCCGACTACGACCGCAAGATCTTCATCGATAACGTCATCGGCCTCGAATACGGCACGCTGCGCGAGATCACCGCGATCCTGCAGCGCACCTATTGCCAGACGCTCGGCGTCGAATTCATGCACATCTCCAATCCGGCCCAGAAGGCCTGGATCCAGGAGCGCATCGAAGGCCCGGACAAGGAAATCTCTTTCACGCCGGAAGGCCGCCGCGCCATCCTGATGAAGCTCATCGAAGCCGACGGCTTCGAGAAGTTCTGCGACGTCAAGTTCACCGGCACCAAGCGCTTCGGCCTAGACGGCGGCGAATCGCTGATCCCCGCGCTCGAACAGATCATCAAGCGTGGCGGCAGCCTCGGCGTGAAGGAAATCGTGCTCGGCATGCCGCATCGCGGCCGCCTCAACGTTCTGACCCAGGTGATGGGCAAGCCGCATCGCGCGCTGTTCCACGAATTCAAGGGCGGCTCGGCCAATCCCGACGAAGTCGAAGGTTCGGGCGACGTGAAGTATCACCTCGGCGCATCGTCGGACCGCGAATTCGACCAGAACAAGATCCATCTGTCGCTGACCGCCAACCCGTCGCATCTCGAAATCGTCGATCCCGTGGTGCTCGGCAAGGTCCGCGCCAAGCAGGACCAGCATGGCGATCCGCCGGACATGCGCGTCTCGGTACTGCCGCTGCTCATGCATGGCGACGCGGCCTTCGCGGGCCAGGGCGTCGTCGCGGAATGTTTCGCGTTGTCGGACCTGAAGGGTTACCGCACCGGCGGCTCGATCCACTTCATCGTCAATAACCAGATCGGCTTCACCACCTATCCGCGTTATTCGCGTTCGTCGCCCTATCCGTCCGACGTCGCCAAGATGATCGATGCGCCGATCTTCCACGTGAACGGCGACGATCCGGAAGCCGTCGTGTTCGCGGCCAAGATCGCCGTGGAATTCCGTCAGAAGTTCCACAAGCCTGTCGTCATCGACATGTTCTGCTATCGCCGCCACGGCCATAACGAAGGCGACGAGCCGGCATTCACCCAGCCGGTGATGTACAAGAAGATCGGCGGGCACCAGACCACCGTCGATATGTATGCCAAGCGCCTGATCGCCGAGAACGTGATCAGCCAGGCTGATTTCGACAAGGCCAAGGCCGACTGGCGCGCCAAGCTCGACACCGAGCTCGAAGCCGGCACCAGCTACAAGCCGAACAAGGCCGACTGGATGGACGGCAAGTGGGCCGGCCTCAAGATCGCCGGCGAAGACGAAGAACCGCGCCGCGGCGTCACCGGCGTCGATGTTGCCACGTTGAAGGCGATCGGCACCAAGATCACCAAGGTGCCGGACGGTTTCCGCATCCACCGTACGGTGCAGCGTTTCCTCGACGCCCGCGCCAAGGCCATCGACAATGGCGAAGGCATCGACTGGGCGACCGGCGAAGCCCTGGCGTTCTGCTCGCTGATGGAAGAAGGCCACCACATCCGCCTGTCCGGTCAGGACTCCGAGCGCGGCACCTTCTCGCAACGTCACTCGGTCTGGTTCGATCAGGAAGACGAAAGCCGCTACACGCCGTTCAACCATCTCGGCGAGAAGCAGGGTCGTTACGAGGTCATCAACTCGCTGCTGTCGGAAGAAGCCGTGCTCGGCTTCGAATACGGCTATTCGCTCGCCGAGCCGAACACGCTCGGCCTGTGGGAAGCGCAGTTCGGCGACTTCGCCAACGGCGCGCAGGTGGTGTTCGACCAGTTCATCTCCTCGGGAGAACGCAAGTGGCTGCGTATGTCGGGCCTCGTCTGCCTGCTGCCGCATGGCTATGAAGGCCAGGGTCCAGAGCACTCCTCGGCGCGCCTCGAGCGTTTCCTGCAGATGTGCGCGGAAGACAACATGCAGGTGGTCAACCCCACCACCCCGGCGAACTACTTCCACATGCTGCGCCGCCAGCTGAAGCGCGAGATCCGCAAGCCTCTGATCGTGATGACGCCGAAGTCGCTGCTGCGCCACAAGCGTGCGGTGTCGAAGCTCGACGAACTCGGGGCAGGTACCTCGTTCCACCGCGTGCTGTTCGACGATGCCGAGAAGCTGCAGCCGGACAACAAGATCCGTCGCGTCGTGCTGTGCTCGGGCAAGGTCTATTACGACCTGTTCGAGGAGCGCGAGAAGCGCGGCATCGACGACATCTACCTGCTGCGCATCGAGCAGCTCTATCCGGTGCCGCTGAAGACGCTGGTGCAGGAGCTGACCCGCTTCAAGGGCGCGGAATTCGTGTGGTGCCAGGAAGAGCCGCGCAATATGGGCGGCTGGCATTTCATCGAGCCGTATCTGGAATGGGTGCTCAACCAGATCAACGCGACCCACAAGCGTCCGCGTTATGCCGGCCGCGCCGCCTCGGCTGCGACCGCCACTGGTCTGATGTCCAAGCATCTCGCCCAGCTCAAGGCGTTCCTCGACGAGGCGCTCGGCTAAACATTCACCGCCATCGCAATGCCCCGCTTCCCGCGGGGCATTCGCGCACCCGTCTTATTTGAAATCTACACTTCGACCTCTTTCAGGCCCGATCGATCCCAAAAAACCTTCGGATCGGATCATCCGGCCGCAACAGGAAGCAGACCATGACTGACATTCGCGTTCCCACGCTCGGCGAGTCCGTGACCGAAGCCACCATCGGCCGCTGGTTCAAGAAGCCCGGCGATGCCGTCGCCGTCGACGAGCCGTTGGTTGAACTCGAGACCGACAAGGTCACCATCGAAGTGCCGGCTCCCTCGGCCGGCACGCTCAGCGAAATCGTCGCCAAGGATGGCGAGACCGTCGCCGTCGGCGCGCTGCTCGGCCAGATCACCGATGGCGCTGGTGGTGCCAAGCCGGCTGCTGCCGCACCGAAGGCTGAAGCTGCTCCGGCGCCTGCTGCTGCTCCCGCCGCAGCCGCGGCCGCACCGTCGAAGACTCTCGCTGCTGACACCCCGCAGGCCCCGTCCGTGCGCAAGCTGTCGGCCGAGAGCGGCATCGATGCCGCCGGCGTTGCCGGCACCGGCAAGGATGGCCGCGTCACCAAGGGCGATATGCTCGCTGCGATCGAAAAGGCAGCCTCCTCGCCGACCCCGGTGAACGCGCCGGCTGCTGGCGTCCAGATGCGCGCAGCATCGCCTGCTGACGATGCTTCGCGCGAAGAGCGCGTGAAGATGACGCGCCTGCGTCAGACCATCGCCCGCCGCCTCAAGGACGTGCAAAACACCGCCGCGATGCTGACGACCTTCAACGAGGTCGACATGACCAACGTGATGGCGCTGCGCAGCCAGTACAAGGATGTGTTCGAGAAGAAGCACGGCAACAAGCTCGGCTTCATGGGCTTCTTCACCAAGGCCTGCGTTCAGGCGCTGAAGGACATCCCGGCCGTCAATGCCGAGATCGATGGCAGCGACATCATCTACAAGAACTACTACCACGTCGGCGTCGCCGTCGGCACCGACAAGGGCCTCGTGGTCCCGGTCGTGCGCGAATGCGACACCAAGTCGATCTCGCAGATCGAAAAGGACATCGCCGACTTCGGTCGCCGTGCCCGTGACGGCCAGCTCAAGATCGACGAAATGCAGGGCGGCACCTTCACGATCACCAATGGCGGCATCTACGGCTCGTTGATGTCGACCCCGATCCTGAACGCGCCGCAGGCCGGCATTCTCGGCATGCACAAGATCCAGGAGCGTCCGGTTGTGGTCGGCGGCAAGATCGAGATCCGCCCGATGATGTATCTGGCGCTCAGCTACGATCACCGCGTGATCGACGGCAAGGAAGCGGTGACCTTCCTGGTCCGCGTCAAGGAGAGCCTGGAAGATCCGGCACGTCTCGTTCTGGATCTCTGATCCGAGGTCGCGATGGCGTTCGGACCGAACCCTCCGCCAATTCAAGCCCACCTTTGCGTCAAGGGTGGGCTTGAAGCGATTGCCTTCTATGAGCAGGCATTCGCAGCGAAGTGTTCGTTCCACGCCATGGCCGACGACGGCAAGCGCGTGATGCACGCCAATCTCGAAATGTTCGGCAGCGAGGTAATGCTGCATGACGAGTTTCCGGAGTTTGGCGGTCACGTTCGGTCGCCGCAGACACGCGGCGGCGCGGGCATGACGATCAATATCAATTTGCCCACGCCGGACGATGTCGACGCTGCGGTCGCACGCGCTGCGACGTCCGGCGCGGACATCGTAATGGCCCCTCAGGATGTTTTTTGGGGGGCCCGCTACGGCACCATTCGCGATCCTTTCGGGCACATCTGGTCTTTCAACGCAGCACTCAACAGGAGCGTCGCATGACCGACAGCGTCGTTATCATCACCGGCGCAAGCCGCGGCATCGGTCGCGCTGCTGCGCTCAAAGTCGCAGCGCAGGGCTTCAAGGTCGTTGTTGGCTATGCCAGCAACAAGGCGGCCGCGGATGACGTCGTCGCGCAGATCGAGGCCGGAAACGGCAAGGCGATCGCGGTGAAATGCGATGTCGGCTCGGAAGCCGACATTCTCGCGCTGTTCAAGGCTGCCGACGCCTTTGGCCCGCTCAAGGTCCTCGTGAACAATGCAGGCATCGTCGGCCCGAGCATCCGCGTCGAGGACATGACCGCGGAGCGCATCACCCACATGATGGCGGTGAATGTCACCGGCAGCTTCCTCTGCGCCCGCGAGGCGGTGAAGCGGATGTCCACCAAGCATGGCGGCACCGGCGGCGTCATCGTCAACCTGTCATCGGTCGCTGCGAAACTCGGTTCCGCCAATACTTATGTGGACTACGCCGCGTCGAAGGGCGCGATCGATACCTTCACCATCGGGCTCAGCCAGGAAGTCGCGACCGAAGGCATTCGCGTCGTGGGGCTCCGCCCCGGCCGGGAAGATAACGCGCTTCACCCCCCCCGCGGCGC
>JAEXHR010000053.1 GCA_023449855.1 Pseudomonadota bacterium
GTCCCGGCCTTCGCCGGGACGGCTCGAGCGTTACTTCACCACCCCGATCTCACGAAAATACTTGAGCACGCCGGGGTGGATCATCGTCAGCTCCGGCGCGGCTGCAACGGTGTTGCTCGCCGTCGTCTCCTTCGCCTGAGCAAGCTTCGCGCCGAGCGTCGCCTCCGCGCCATGCAGCGTCTTCGCCAGGCGGTAGGCGACATCATCCGGCAGCGTTTCGCGCGTCAGGATGTAGCTCCATGACCCCACCGATGCGATGGGCGCCGGCTGGTTCGGATAACTCTTGGCGCCGATCAGAAGCGGCTTGAGGAAACTGTGCTTGCTTCTGATCTGCCCGATCTCGGCCGCATCCGGCGCGATGAAGCGCGCGCCCCCGGGGCTCTCGCTCATCGTCTTGAAACCCGGCCAGCCAATGCCCGCGCCCCATAGCGCGGCAACGCGGCCGTCCAGCACCATGGCCGGACCATCGCCGGCGCGATCGAGATAGACGGCCTGGAAATCCTTGTCCTGATCGAGCCCGAGCCCGTCCAGCACATAGCGCGACAGGAAGACGAGGCCGGAGCCCTTGGCGCCGAAGGCCACCGGCTTGCCGACGAGATCGCGGATCGTCCTGTACGGGCTGTCGGCGCGCACCACGAACATGCCGGGATTGGAATACAGCGCCGTCAGGATCTTCAGCCGGGTCGGGGGACGCTTGATGCCCTTGAAAGCCTCATAGGCCGGCTCGCCCGCCACCAGCGCGAGATCGAGCTTGCCGTCCTCCAGCAGCGGAATGTTCTCGGTCGAGCCTTTGGTGTTCTGCGTGCGCAATTGCAGCCCCGGATCTGCTGCGTTCATCACCTCGGCAAAGGCATCGCCATAGAGCGGGAAGCCGCCGCCCGGCGTCGCGGTGCCGAGGCTGAGGGTGACGGGACTTCCCGTGATGGACATCGGCGCAGCTCCTTGTTGCGCCGACGCGGCGCCGCAGACGAGCAGCGCGGCAGCGAGCGTCATGGCTTTCATGGCGCCCATCATACGTCAAACACTCGACGCCACCAGCGCCGGCAGCATGCCCGAATGACTGACCGCGCCGGCCACCAGATAGGCAAATCCGAGCAGCACCAGGAAGCCGAGGAAGAACAGGCCGAACAGGATCAGCGCGACCTTTTTGGCGAGGGCCGAGATATTGGCGAAGCCGAGGCCGCCGGCAATCAGCGATATCACGAGAAAAATGATGGCCCAACGCAGCATCCCCGCCTCCCCCGCTCTGAAAAAGCGGATGAAAACGTCCCCGGGCCGTCAAAGTTCCGCAGCACCCCGCCCCGCCATTGAACGGCAGCGGCGAGCCATATAAGGAAAGCAGGCACCGCCGTCCCCGCGCCGCCGCCGGACGCCGGCGGGCCTGTAGCTCAATGGTTAGAGCCGACCGCTCATAACGGTCTGGTTGCAGGTTCGAGTCCTGCCGGGCCCACCAATGATTTCAGGTGACCTCATCGATCTGTACGACGCTCATCCATGCGGATGAGTGTTGGGCTGTTCGCGCGCGCCACGCGACCTCAGGCCGCTGCCGTCAGTGGTGTGATGCTGTGACGGGTGATCAAATAACGCGATTTGATATCGCAGCTCCGGCACAGGAAGGTCCGGATCTCGTGGCCGTCGCGGTGTGGATGGACGGGCTCGGCAATCAAGAATTCGCGCCGGCTGTTGCAGGTCGGGCATGGCACAAGGCTGGAGACCGTCATCGCGCGCCCTTTCGAATCGCGTGCTGCTCCTGCAATTTTCTGTCTGCACAGGACAGGCTGCATCACCTGAATGGGTGATATGAGCACGGACAGATCGACCGCGGGTGCGCGTCCGTGCAAGTCGTGCTAACATATTCCGGCTCCACCGACAGATTGGTCCTTGGTGACTTCGCGATACATTGCCGTTTCCGGATGGATGACACAGGCGCTGCTTTGCGGCTTCCTGACCGGAACGTTGCCCGGAGCCGTGCAGGCCGATGGGCTGCAATTGTCGCTGATGCCGGATCCGCGCGGCGAATTCATCCGCCTGTGCGCACCCTTCATGGCGCCGCGCTATGCCCGTCCGGAAGCGGTGTGCGATTGCCTGCGCAATGCGATGTTCGATCGCATCGACGACAGCCAGATCCTCGACGCCCTGCTCTACGGCGTCACCGAACGCGGCGTACCGACGCTGAATCGCGCCTGGCTGCCGGCGGAAAAATGGCCGCAGATCGAAGCCGCCATGACCGCGATCGCCGAACCGACCATGCAATGCATGTTTGGCAGCGGCACGGAAAGCCGCAAGGCGCAGGATGTGCCGCTCGACGGATTGCCCGCAATGCCGCCGGTGCAGGACCTGACGCCCTAGCAAAAATGCGCTAGTTTCGGCGCATTCTTCGCTAATTTCTTGCGGCTTTCTTGCGTCCTCACCATGACCGACCTGCAGCACGACATCGACAACCGCGAGGAGCGCAAAGCCCTCGTTTACTCCATCATCGTCACCGCCCTCGACGCCGCGGTCGGCATATCGGTAGGCCTTGTCATCAATTCTTCATCAATTGTGTTCGATGGCGTGTACTCGGTGATCGACGCCGCGATGACCGGCCTGTCGGTCGGCGTGTCCTTGCTGCTGACGCGGGGGTCGACCCGCTACTTCCAGTTCGGCTTCTGGCAGTTCGAACCGATGCTGGTGCTGCTCAACAGCGTGGTGCTGGCATTGTCGTGCGGCTATGCGCTGCTCGGCGCCTTGAATGACCTGTTCAGTGTCGGCCGTGCGGTGTCGTTCGGACCGGGTGCGGCCTATGGCATCGTCGCGGGATTGCTGGCGCTGGTGATGGCCTATCTGATCGGCGTGCGTGCGAAGCGGCTGGATTCCGAATTGCTGCTGATGGATGCACGCAACTGGTTTGCGTCGGGCCTCGTCAGCGTCGCGCTGGGCATCAGTTTCTGGGTCGCCGCACGGATGCATGGGACGAGCTACGATCATCTCGTGCCCTATCTCGATCCCGCCGTACTGGCGACGCTGAGCGTGCTGCTGCTGCCATTGCCGCTGCGGGCGTGCTGGCGATCGGTGAAGGACATCATCCAGGTGGCGCCGATCGATCTCGATGAAGAAGTGCGCGAGATCGCGCGGGATATCCAGAAGCGTTATGGCTTCGAGAATTTCTCGAGCTACGTCGCCAAGATGGGCCGCGCCCGCTTTGTCGATATCACTTTCCTCGCGCCGGACGATCTCGGGCCGCGCGAGGTGGATTTTTTCGATGGCATCCGGCGGGAAATCGCCGACAGGCTCGAGGCGGTGCCGCCGAGTCACTGGCTGAATATCGAATTCACCAGCGATCCCGCCTGGCTGTAGTGCTCACTCCGCCGGGCGCAGCGTCATCGCCATTCGCTTGCGGCTGCGCAACAGCAGCCATGTGACGATGGCGACGTTGAACAGGTTCCAGGCGACGCCATTGACGAAGGCGGCGCGGTAGGAGCCGGTGGCATCGAAGATCACGCCGGACAACCAGCCGCCCAGCGACATGCCGCCGATGGTGCCGAGAATGACGATGCCGACGCGCGTCGCGGCCTGCGAGGCCGGCATCGCCTCGCGGACGATGATCGCATAGGCCGGCACGATGCCGCCCTGGAACAGGCCGAACATCGCCGAGATAATGTAGAGCGAGGTCAGCCCGTCGAAGAACAGATAGAACATCAGCGCCACGCCCTGCGCGATGGCGCCGACCAGCAGCGTGCGCAGGCCGCCGATGCGATCGGCGAGAAAGCCCGAGCCGACGCGGCTGATAATGCCGAGCGCCAGCATCACCGACAGCATCTCGGCGCCACGCGCGGCGCCATAGCCGAGATCGCTGCAGTAAGCGACGATATGCACCTGCGGCATCGCCATGGCGACGCAGCAGCCGATGCCGGCCATGAACAGGATCGCCGTCAGCGCGTTGTGGCTGAGCTGCAGATCGACTTTCGGCGGCGGCGCATTGGCATGGCTGCGCCGCTCATTGGCGCCCATTTTTGCGCGCAGCACCGCAAGCGTCATCAATGTAAGAACGGTCGTGACGGCGGCGATGCCGATCTGCGTCGGGCGCCAGCCGAAAGTGAGCATGCCCGAGCTCACCACGGGCGGCCAGAACGTGCCGCCGATATAGCTCCCGGTCGCAGCGAGCGCGACGGCGATGCCACGCTTGCGCTCGAACCAGTGCGAGGCTTCGGCCATCAATGGCGCGAAGGTGGCGGAGGAGCCGGCGCCGATCAGGAGATGCAGCAGGTTGAATTGCCAGAGCGCTGTGGTGGAGGCAGACAGCACATAGCCGATGGCCATCAGCACAGTCGCCGCCGCGATGGCCGCGACGATGCCGAACCGGTCCGTCAGCCGGCCGACGACCACTCCGCCGATGCCGAAGCCCACCATGGTGAAGGTGAAGGCCAACGATGCCGCGCCGCGGGTGGCGGCGAAATCAGCCTGCACAGCCGGCAGGATCACCACCACCGACCACATGCCGACGGACCCGAGCGAGCCGACGACGAGAGCCAAAGCAAGGCGGGTCCATGCCTGACGGCTGTCGGGCTGGAAGGCGGGCGTTTCCGGGATGGCAGTTTCTGGCGACACGGCGGCAACCTGAAGGGGAGTTCCTGCCGGGTCAAGCCGATCTGCTGAAGGATTAGGCATGCGGAAGTGGGGGAACGGGGAAGGTTATTCCCTTCTCCCGCTTGCGGGGGGAGGTGACGCGTAGCGCCGGATGGGGGCAGCCACAAGCGACGTCACGCGGGGCACCCCCACCCCGGCCCTCCCCCGCAAGTGCGGGAGAGGGAGAAGAAGGGACGCCACCGCGCGCAAACCCTGCGTCACGCTGACCAAACCAGCGTCCGGTTAACGAAAATTAACCCTTTGCTAACCATACACACGGCAAAAATTGCCGAGTGATATCGCGTCTCGTCAGCCGATCGGGGGAATGCCCGTGGATGCCAGTGCGGTGCCTCACTTGCGGATCGGTGGCCCTCCGGCCGCCAAGCCACCATTCGGCGCGCACGATCGGCATGCGCGCGGGGAAGCTGTGACGATGACGGATTTGATTGCGGGTCAGGGCGTCGGAGCTCCCTCTGGCGGCGGCTTCGATCTCGAAAAGCTCAAGGCCACGATCCTGCGCGGCGATATCGCGCTCGCGCTCGGCGTCCTGGTCATCCTGATCGTCCTGATCATGCCGCTGCCGGCATTCATGCTGGACCTGTTTCTGGCGATCTCGATCACCATGTCGGTGCTGATCCTGATGACGGCGCTGTTCACCCAGACGCCGCTGGAATTCTCGTCGTTCCCGACCGTGCTGCTGATCTCGACCATGCTGCGGCTGTCGCTGAACCTCGCCTCGACCCGCCTGATCCTGTCGCACGGCCATGAAGGCACCGCGGCAGCCGGCCATGTCATCGAGGCGTTCGGCCATTTCGTGATGGGCGGCAATTTCGTCATCGGCGTGGTCGTGTTCGCGATCCTGCTGATCGTGAACTTCATCGTCATCACCAAGGGTTCGGGCCGTATCGCGGAAGTCGCCGCGCGCTTCCAGCTGGACTCGATGCCCGGCAAGCAGATGGCCATCGACGCCGACCTTTCCGCCGGCCTGATCGATGAAGCCACCGCCAAGGCCCGCCGCAAGGATCTGGAAGACGAAAGCGGCTTCTTCGGCGCCATGGACGGTGCCTCGAAATTCGTCCGCGGCGACGCCATCGCCGGCCTGCTCATCACCGCCATCAATGTGGTCGGCGGCATCATCATCGGCGTCGCCCAGCAGGGCATGCCGTTCTCCGAAGCCGGCCGCACCTACACGCTGCTGACCGTCGGCGACGGCCTCGTCACCCAGGTCCCTGCCCTGATCGTCTCGACGGCAGCCGGCCTGCTCGTCTCCAAGGCCGGCATCACCGGCGCCGCCGACAAGACGCTGATGAAGCAGTTCTCGGGTTATCCGCAGGCGCTCGGCATGTCGGCCGGCGTGATGTTCACCCTGGCCTTGCTGCCGGGCATTCCGATGCTGCCCTTCATCGCCCTGGGTGGCGGCGCAAGCTGGCTCGCCTACACCGCCAGCAAGCGCAATAAGGTGCAGAAGACCGTAGCCGCCCAGCAGGCCGCTGCCGGCGGCGCCGGCGGGCCGGCCGGTGCCTCTTCTTCCCCGGACGGGGCGGGGGGTTGCGGGAGCTGCGGCCGGGAGAAAGCCTGTTCCGGTTCCTGCGCAGGCGTTTCACCAGCGGCTGGGGCGGGGGCCTCCTCCGCTGATCCGGCTGTGCCGGCCTCAGGCCCGTCCCCGGCTTCGCCGGTTTCCGGATCGGGCGCATTCTCCGTCTGCTCCGGAGATGCTTCG
>JAEXHR010000073.1 GCA_023449855.1 Pseudomonadota bacterium
GCTCTGGGTGTTGCTGAAGCCCACCGAACCGGTCGCGTCGCTCAGCGTGGTCTTAACGCCGCCAAAGGCGTAACCGCCGGTGGCGTAGAACAGGGTCGCACCAACCGAGTAGCCGAGACGGCCGCGAACGGTGCCGAACCAGGGCAGCTTGTGGTCGTAGTTGACGGTACCGAGAGCAACAACGGTCTTGTTATCGCGCTGGCTGGAGGCCTGGATATCGGCTTCGAGGCCATACACCCAGTTGGAAGCCTGCCAGTTGTAACCGATCTGGCCGCCGCCATTGATACCATCGGGATTCAGGCTGAACTGCTCGCCGGCACCAGCGACCGGGCCGAGATAGCTGCGATCGCGACCGGTGCCGGAGCCGACGTTGCCGCCGATGTACCAGCCGGTCCAGTTGGCTGCAGCCACCGGCGTGTAAACGCTGTTGCCGCCGATGCGGTAGTTCAGACCGACGCGGAACAGGTTGTCACGCAGTTCGGTGTTGGCGATCTGAGCCGGCGCACCGAAGGTCGTGCCGTAGCGGTTGCCGAGGTTCAGGTAGAGATATTCGATCTTGCCGGTCCAGTTACCGCCGAGCGCAGCTTCGACGCCACTGCCGATGGTCCAGCCGGTTGCCGTGCGGTCTGCGGTGAAGGTGCCGACGCCGGCTTCAACGATGGTGCTCTTGACGTTGGCGTAAGCGAAACCGCCGGTGAAGTAGCTGAGGACCGGACCAGTAGCGAGACCGACGCGGCCGCGCACGGTGCCGAACCAATCCGAGCTGGTGTTGTACTGCACGGTGTTCAGGCCGAGCGGACCAGCGACATTGGCGCCGCCGCCGGTCAGGCCGGCGCCCTGGAAGTCGGCTTCCAGGCCATAAACGATCGGGCCGAGCAGCGAATCGGCCTGCCAGTTCCAGCCGATCTGCACGCCGCCGAAACCGCCCTGCGGCGAACGATAGAGCGAATCGCCGGTGTAGCTGTGCACGATACGGTCGCGGCCGATGCCGACGCCCGCATTCACGCCCATGTAGAAGCCGGTCCAGTTATAGACGGCCATGACCGGCGCTTTGAGATAGGGGGCCTTCACGGCCATGTCAGCTGCCTGGGCACTGACGGCGGTTCCGATCAGCGCGGCGCTGGCGAGGAGAATACGTTTCATGGTGGACCCCAGTTGAATTGTTCCGCCACGATACGGGAGTCGACTCCATCTGGCTGTATCCGGCTAGCCACACCTGACCAGATTGCAGCAAATGGACTGGCGCGCGGAAAGCGCGGTTAAGTATGTGTTTATCGAGGGTTAGCCGACATTGCGCGATACGGCACCCGGTCGCCGACGACACTTCGGCGGCCCTTGCCGTGACGATGTCGCAATCGTGAAGGGATTGCCAAGCCTCCCGCGCCCGCACAGGATGCATTCCAGCCGGCAGACCGCGAACACAGCGGCCACGGCTCAAGAACGCCCGCAAGAGGCGGGCTATCCAGGGGAGAAGCTACGAAATGCCTTCACGTCACCACTCCGTCCTCACGCTCGCGGCCGGTGCCGCGATGCTCTCGGCCGTGACCACCGCGGCCCTTGGGGCGGACAAGAAATACGATCCGGGCGCCAGCGATACGGAAATCAAGCTCGGACAAACCATTCCGCATAGTGGCGCTGGCTCGCTCTACGGCGTCATCGGCCGGACCCAGGCCGCCTATTTCCAGATGCTGAACGAAAAGGGCGGCATCAACGGCCGCAAGATCAACTTCCAGTCCCTCGACGACGCCTACAGCGCGCCCAAGGCTGTCGAGGCGACGCGCCGCCTGGTGGAGCAGGACGAAGTGCTCGCGCTGTTCGGCTCGCTCGGCACGGCGCCGCAGTCGGCCGTGCAGAAATATCTGAACACCAAGAAGGTGCCGCAGCTCCTGCTCAACACCGGCGCGTCGCGCTGGAACAATCCGAAGGAGTTCAAGTGGACCACGCCGGGCCTGCCGATCTATTCGACGGAGGGCCGCATCATCGCACGCTACCTGACCCAGACGAAGCCTGACGCCAAGGTCGCAATCCTTTACCAGAACGACGAGTTCGGGAAGGATTTCATGAACGCGTTCAAGGAGATCCTGGCCGAGGCCGGCGGCAGGGCGAAGGTGGTGGCGGAAGCGTCCTATGATCTCACCGAACCGACCATCGACTCGCAGCTGATCAATCTGTCGAAGTCAGGCGCCGACACCTTCTTCAATATCTCCACCGGCAAGGCGACCTCGCAATCGATCCGCAAGGTGGCCGAACTCGGCTGGAAGCCGCTGCACCTTCTGGTTTCCACATCGAGCGGCCGCTCGATCCTCAATGCCGCCGGCGCCGACAATGCCAAGGGCATCGTGGCGATGAGCTACACCAAGGAAGTCGGCAGCGAGAAATGGAAGGACGATGCCGATGTCATCGCCTTCCAGGAACTGCGCAAGAAATATCTGCCCAATGTCGATCCCGACAACACCATTGCCTTCCAGGGCTATTCGCAGGCGGTGACGATGGCAGAAATCCTGCGCCGCTGCGGCGATGAACTGACGCGCGAGAATGTGCTGAAGCATGCGACCAATCTCGACGGCTATCGCGCGCCGGTGTTCCTGCCGGGCATCACCTACGGCTTCACGCCGACGGACTACACCACCATCAAGGCGCTCTATGTCGGCACCTTCAACGGCTCCGACTGGGATCTGTCGGACAAGCCGGTGAGCCAGTAAGCACGTTCTAACGACGACTCCCCGGCGGCGACGCCGGGGAGCGGACGACCAAATCGGACTCACAAAGAGCCGAACCAACAATTTCAGGGAGAGAGCGTCATGACCAAGGGGACATTTGCGTCTGCGTTGATTGCGGCCGTTGCCATCCTGCCATTCGCTGCAGACTCTGCGTTTGCCCAGAAGAAATACGATCCCGGCGCCAGCGATACCGAAATCAAGCTCGGCCAGACCGTGCCGCATAGCGGCCCCGGCTCGCTTTATGGCGTGCTCGGCCGCGTCGGTGAAGCCTATTTCCAGATGCTGAACGAGAAGGGCGGCATCAATGGCCGCAAGGTCAAGTTCCTCACGCTGGACGACGCCTACAGTGCGCCAAAGGCGGTGGAAGCGACGCGCCGTCTCGTCGAGCAGGAGGAAGTGCTCGCGCTCTATGGCTCGCTCGGCACCGCCCCGCAGACGGCCGTGCATAAATATCTCAATTCCAAGGGCGTGCCGCAGCTCCTGCTCAACACCGGAGCGTCGAAGTGGAACGATCCGAAGAATTTCAAATGGACGATGGCCGGATTGCCGCTCTATCCGACCGAAGCCCGCATTCTCGCCAAGCATGTCGTCAGCGTGAAGCCAAATGCCAAGGTCGGCATCCTCTATCAGAACGACGATTTCGGAAGAGATTTTCTGGGCCCCTTCAAGGACGAACTCGCCAAGGCCGGCGGCACCGCGAAGGTGATCGCGGAAGTCACCTATGACCTGACCGATCCGACCATCGATTCGCAGCTTATCAATCTGGCGAAATCGGGCGCGGATGTTTTCTATAACATCACCACCGGCAAGGCGACGTCGCAGTCGATCCGCAAGGTCGCCGAACTCGGCTGGAAGCCGCTGCACCTGCTCTCGGCCGGCTCGACCGGACGTTCGATCCTCAATGCCGCCGGCATCGAGAATGCCAAGGGCATCGTTGCGATCCGCTACGCCAAGGAAGTCGGCACACCGCAATTCGAGAAGGATCCGGAAGTGATGGCCTTCGAGGAACTGCGCAAGAAGTATCTGCCGAATGTCGACCCCGACAACACCATCGCTTATGCCGGCTATGGCCAGGCGGTGGCCATGGGCGAAATCCTGCGCCGCTGCGGCGACAATCTGACGCGTGAAAATGTGCTGAAGCAGGCGCAAAATCTCACCGGCTTCCACTCGCCCTATATGCTGGACGGCGTCACCTACAGCTACACGCCGGACAATTATACGCCGATGAAGACGCTCTATATCTCGATCTTCAACGGCAAGGACTGGGATATCTCCGAGAAGCCGATGACGGAGTAAGGCCCGTAGGGCGGATTAGGCAAAGCCGTAATCCGCCGCGGAGCCTTCGCCATGTTCGGCCGGCGGATTACGCTTCGCCCATCCGCCCTACGGTTGCTCCTCGCAATGACGGCGTTGAGCACCTAGATTGGGCTTGTGCCGCCGCGTCAATCCGTCGCCAAAACCGATCTTCTGCCGACCACCTTCACCCGCTGGTTCACCCAGCGGGGCTGGTCGCCGCGTACCCATCAGCTCGCATTGCTGGAGAAAGCGAACGCCGATCGATCCGCACTGCTGATAGCCCCGACCGGCGCGGGCAAAACACTGGCGGGTTTTCTGCCGACATTGGTCGAGCTGAGCAGCAAAACAGCTACCGTCAGATCCACCGGCCACGACGTACAGCGAACGGGCGGCCTGCACACGCTCTACATCTCCCCGCTCAAGGCTCTCGCCGTCGATATCGCACGCAATCTGGAAACGCCGATTGCCGAGATGAAACTGCCCATCAAGGTGGAGACCCGCACCGGCGACACGCCGGTGTCGCGGCGGACGCGGCAGCGGAAGTATCCGCCCGACATCCTGCTGACGACCCCGGAGCAACTGGCGCTGCTGCTGTCATCGGATGACGCTCCGTTCCTGTTCTCATCGCTGAAGCGCGTGGTGCTTGACGAGTTGCATGCGCTGGTGACGTCGAAGCGCGGCGATCTGCTCTCGCTTGGGCTCGCAAGACTGTGGAAACTGGCTCCGCAAATGCGCGCCATCGGCCTCTCTGCGACCGTAGCCGAGCCGGAATCCCTCGCACGCTTTCTCGTGCCGCAGCCCGTCGGCGAAAGCGTTTCCGCCGACATCGTCATTGCCGGCGGCGCAGCCGAGCCGGTGGTCGAGATGCTCGACACCAGGGAACGCCTGCCCTGGGCCGGACACAGCGCGCGCCATGCGCTCGGCGAGATCTACGATCTCATCAAGACGAACAAGACGACCCTCGTTTTCGTCAATACCCGCAGCCAGGCCGAGATGCTGTTCCAGGATCTCTGGCGCGTGAACGACGACAGCCTCGCCATCGCGCTACATCACGGATCGCTCGATGTCGGCCAGCGCCGCAAGGTCGAGGACGCCATGACTGCCGGCAGGCTGCGCGGCGTAGTGTGTACCTCATCGCTCGATCTCGGCATCGACTGGGGCGATGTCGATCTCGTCGTCAATGTCGGCGCGCCCAAGGGATCGTCGCGGCTGATGCAGCGGATCGGTCGCGCCAATCATCGTATCGACGTGCCTTCGCGCGCGGTGCTGGTGCCGGCCAATCGGTTCGAAGTGCTGGAGTGCCGCGCGGCCATTGATGCCGTCGCCGAAAATGCGCAGGACACGCCACCGTTGCGCACGGGCGCGCTCGATGTCCTCGCACAGCACGTGCTCGGCTGCGCCTGCGGTTCGCCCTTCCTCGCGGACGAACTCTATGACGAAATCCGCTCGGCCGCTCCCTATGCGGAGCTCTCGCGCGCAGATTTCGACGACACCGTCGATTTCGTCGCGACGGGCGGCTATGCGCTGAAGACCTATGAGCGCTTTGCGCGGATCAAGCAGGACAAGTCGGGGAAATGGCGCGTCACCAATCCGAAGGTGCGCCAGATGTATCGCATGAATGTCGGCACCATCGTCGAGGAAGCGATGCTGAAGGTTCGGCTGGTGCGCGCGCGCGGCGGAGCCAAAGGATCGACCGGCACCATCGCGCGCGGTGGACGCATGCTCGGGCAGATCGAGGAATACTTCATCGAGAATCTCGTGCTGGGCGATACATTCGTGTTCGGCGGCGAGGTGGTGCGTTACGAAGCGCTGGTCGAGGACCAGGTCTACGTCTCGCGCTCCAATGACAGCGATCCGAAGGTGCCGTCCTATATGGGCGGCAAGTTTCCGCTCTCGACCTATCTCGCCGAGCGCGTGCGAAAATTGCTCGACAATGAACGCGCCTGGAAGAGCCTGCCCGATCAGGTGCGCGAATGGCTGTCGTTACAGGCGCATGTCTCGCATGTGCCGGGCGTGCGCGAGCTGATGGTGGAAACGTTCCCCCGCGCCAACAAATTCTATCTCGTCTGCTACCCGTTCGAGGGCCGCCTTGCACATCAGACGCTCGGGATGTTGCTGACGCGCCGGCTGGAGCGCGCGCGGGCGCGGCCGCTCGGCTTCGTCGCCAACGAATATGCGCTGGCGGTGTGGGGGCTCGGCGATGTCTCGCACATGATCCGGCACGATCGGCTCGATCTCGCCGCGCTGTTCGATCCCGACATGCTCGGCGACGATCTCGAAGCGTGGCTCGCTGAATCCGCGCTGATGAAGCGCACGTTCCGCACCTGTGCCGTGATCTCCGGGCTGATCCATACCCGCTTCACCGACGCCGAGAAATCGCGGCGGCAGGTGCTGTTCTCCACCGACCTGATCTACGACGTACTGCGCAAGCATCAGCCGGATCATCTGCTGCTGCGCGCCGCGCGTGCCGACGCTGCGACCGGCCTGCTCGACCTGAGACGCCTGAGCGACATGCTGACCCGCATCCAGGGCCATATCGTGTACAGGGAACTCGACCACGTCTCGCCGCTGGCGGTGCCCGTCATGCTCGAGATCGGCCGCGAGCAGGTTTATGGCGAGGCATCGGATGCGCTGCTGGCGGAAGCGGCGGAGGAACTGGTCAAGGAGGCGATGTCGGAACCGTAGGATGGGTTGAGCGAAGCGACACCCATCGAATCCGCCCCCCAGCATTGATGGGTATCGCTAACGCTCAACCCATCCTACAAGAGAGCATGCTCACCGCACCGATTCCCATGGACACGAGTTCCGTCACCATCGCCGGCGTCACGCTGGCGGCGGATCTGTCGGGCGCGCTGTATTGGGAAGAGCAGCGGCTGCTGGTCGTCTCCGACCTGCATCTCGAAAAAGGGTCAAGCTATGCCCTGCGCGGCGTGCTGCTGCCGCCTTACGACACCATCGCCACCCTCGGCCGCCTTGGCGCCGTCATCGCACGGCACGATCCGAAAACGGTGATCGCCCTCGGCGACAGTTTTCACGACCGCGATGCGCATGAGCGCCTGTCGCCGGCGAACCGGGATGTGCTCGGCGCCCTGCAGACGCGGCGCGACTGGATCTGGATTTCCGGCAATCACGATCCGGCGCTGCCATCCGATCTCGGCGGCACGGTCGCCAATGAAGTCGCCATCGGCGCGATCACGTTTCGCCATGAGCCGACCGGCGCCGCAGGGGAAATCGCCGGGCATCTGCATCCGAAAGCCCGGATCAGCGCGCGCGGCCGGGCCATGGAGCGGCGCTGTTTCGCAACGGACGGATCGCGCGCCGTAATGCCATCCTTCGGCGCTTATACCGGCGGTCTCAGCATCCGCGATGCGGCTTTCGCAAAAATCTTCCAGACGCTCGGCTTTGTCGCCCATGTGATCGGCGACCACCGCATGCACGCTATCGCCGCTTCGCGCTGCTGCTAGAGTCCGATCCGAAAGCCGGTATCCGTTTTCGGGATCACGCTTTAGCGAAATCGCTTGCCTGATCTTCCACCGGCCGGCTAGCTATCGTCGCGGTCTCGCGATCGGACAGGCAGAACGGCATGTTGGACATCTCCAAACCGAAATCCGACGACGAAGCCCCCGAAAGTAACTCGCCGAAGAAATTGCTCAGTGCCCTCGGCCCCGGCCTGATCACCGGCGCCTCCGACGACGACCCGTCAGGCATCGGCACCTACAGCCAGGCCGGCGCCCAGCTGGGTTACGGAATCGGCTGGACCATGCTGCTGACCTTTCCGCTCATGGTCGCGATCCAGGAGATTTCCGCGCGGGTCGGACGCGTCACCGGCCTCGGCATCGCCGGCAATGTCTGCCGCCACTATCCGCCCGCCTTGCTGCACGGCATCGTGACGCTGCTGTTCATCGCCAATACGATCAACATCGCCGCCGATCTCGGCGCCATGGCCGACGCTACCAAACTGCTGATCGGCGGTCCCGCCATGCTCTATGTGGTGGGCTTCGGCGTGCTGTCGGTCGGGGCGCAGATTTTCTTCGACTACCGCCGTTACGTGGCGGTGCTGAAATGGCTCACTTTGTGCCTGTTCGCCTATGTCGCGGCGCTGGCCGTCGTGAAGGTCGACTGGGGTGCGGCCGTGAGCGGCCTTCTGGTGCCGCGGATCACGTGGAGCGGCGACTATCTGACCACGGTCGTGGCGATTCTGGGCACCACCATCTCGCCCTATCTGTTCTTCTGGCAGGCTTCGCAGGAAGCCGAGGATGAACGCATCGATCCCGACAAGGCTCCACTGCTCGAAAAGCCGCTCGATGCAGCGATGGAGTTTTCACGAATCCGCGCCGACACGATCATCGGCATGGCCTTCTCCAACCTGATCGCATTGTCGATCATCATCACTGCCGCAGCGACGCTCAATGTCGCCGGCAAGACCGACATCCAGACCTCGGCACAGGCGGCGGAAGCGCTGCGCCCGATCGCCGGGGCCTTCGCGGAAATCATCTTTGCGCTCGGCATTGTCGGCACGGGTTTGCTGGCGATTCCGGTTCTGGCGGGTTCGACCGCTTATGCCGTCGGCGAAGGCCGGCGCTGGCTGGTCGGCCTCGATCGCAAGCCGCGCGAAGCCTTGGCTTTCTACGGTGTGCTGGCCTTGTCGGCGGGAATCGGCATCGCACTCAATTTCACGGCAATCAATCCGATCGAAGCGCTGTATTGGAGCGCCGTCATCAATGGCGTTCTCGCGGTCCCGGTCATGATTCTGCTGATGGCGATGTCGCGCCGCACCGATGTAATGGGCGACTTCAAGATTTCCGGATTGTTGTACTGGCTCGGCTGGCTGGCCACGGCGGTGATGACGATCGCCGTGATCGCGATGCTGGCCGGCGTCTTTTTCTAGTCGCGCCTGAACACGATGGACGCCGCCCAACCCGACAACAGCGCCATGATGGCGGTCATGACGCCATAGATCGCGCCGTGATTGCGGGCAGCGTTGGCGACGAATTGCTCGAAGCCGACCTTGACGATATCGAAGGCGGTTTCGGTCTTGGTGACGAAAGCCCCATCCGCGAACAGTTCGATCTCGATGTCATAGGTGCCGATGGGCACTTCTGGAGGCAGCGGAATCGTGGTGCGGAACAGCGTCGGCGTCAGGAACGTAATCGCCGACGTCTCCTCGCGATAGAGGCCATGCTCCTTGCGCAGACGCACGAAGGCGCTGCGGAACGCATCGGTCGCAACGACGTCGGCAAAATCGGTGCCGACACGCTGGGTCAGCAGCACATTGTTGATGCCGAGTTGCTGGCGGCGCTGCACATCCAGCGGCGCGATGGCATCGATCGGGCGATTTGAAAACACCGCGAGATAGGACGGCACCTGCAGGAATTCGCGCGACTCCGTGTTGATCCAGATGCCGAAACGGCGCTGCTTGCGCCAGGTGACGAGATCGGTGCGCGGGCCGGAGACCGTGACGACAAGATTGTAATTGTTGCGGGCCGGCGGCGTCTTGTCGTCTTTCTCAACAGAGCCGAACAGCACCAGTTCCTCGCCGGCATAATTCGGCGTCACCGTAACACGGTGGTTTGAGACCGAGACGATCAGCCGCTCGGCCCGCAACGGCGTCACGGTGCCGAGCATCAGCGCGAGGATCGCGATCGGCCATGCCCACATCATGATCCACCGCCTCCAGCGAGATCGCGGACGGTGAACAGATCGTCCGGCTGAATCACGAGCTGCGCCGCGAAGCGGATGCCGACGGCAAGGATGAGCAAGCCGAGCAACAGGCGCAGATGCTCGCCGCGGATCTTCTGCCCCGCACGGGCGCCGAACTGGGCGCCGGTGACACCGCCGATCATCAGGATCAGCGCCAATACGGCATCGACGAGATGATTGGTCATCGCATGCAGCATGGTGGCGATCACCATGGTGACGAGGGTCAGCACCATGGACGTGCCGATCACCGTCGCGGTGGGCACACGCAGCCAGTAGATCAGGATCGGGATCAGGATGAAGCTGCCGCCGATGCCCATGACGGCACCGATGAACCCGATGACGAGACCCACGCCGACGACGGGAAGCACCGAGAGATAGATCTTCGAGCGCTTGAAGCGCATCTTCAGCGGGAGGCCGTGCACCCAGCTATGGCTGCCGGAGCGCCGGAACGAGACCGGATCGCCGCGCCGCAGCCGCATCATCGCGCGCAGCCCCTCCCAGAACATGGCGCCGCCGACGCAGGTGAGCAGGATGACGTAGGACAGCGAAATGGTGAGATCGAGCTGGCCGAGACTGCGCAGCAGGGTGAAGACCCAGACGCCAAGTGCCGTGCCGGCTATGCCGCCGGTGAGCAACACGGCGGCAAGCGCGGGATCGATTGCGCGGCGACGCCAGTAAGATAACGCACCGGAGAAGGACGAGGCGGCGATATGGCTGGCCACCGAAGCCACCGAGACCGCCGGCGAGATGCCGACGAAGATCAGCAGCGGCGTCATCAGGAAGCCGCCGCCGACGCCAAACATGCCCGAGACGAAACCCACCGCCGCGCCCATTGCCAGGATGAGCAGCACGTTGATCGGAAGGTCGGCGATCGGGAGGTACAGTTGCACGCGCGTTCGCTTCGAGATTTGCGCCGCGTCGGGCCATTGGATCGGACCAAAGCCACGCGCGGCATTGTTCTTGAGGCGGCGCGGATGTGGGCCGCAATTCCTCTTAGACGATATCCCCGGACGATGGGATCAAAGATTCCGGTAAAGCCCCACTTTTCGCCCGATCGGGCCCGGCATTCTCCACCTTGGTAAATGCCTTGCATGCAAAGCTTGGCGTCAGCTCCTTTGCACGGGCTCGGTGACCAGATTCATCGCCCCGGCTTCGCCGCTGCTCAGCCATCGGATCTTGTCGGTCGCCGACATCGCCTCCACCACCGACGAGGACACGCCCATCCTGGTCATGTAGCTGAGCACGAAGCCCATGGTGCGCTGCGCCGAAGCCACGGGATCGTCGCCCGGCGTCGGCGAGGTGAAGCGGTGCACGCCGAGACGCGAGCCTTCGATGCCGATGCGGACCTTGCCGCCGGCATAGGCCGTCACGCAGGCGCTGGCGCAGAAGGACGGCTTGATCCGGCCATCGGCTTCGGCGGCGCCCACGGCAGTCGAGAGCCCGCGCGCGCGGATGGTCTCGCCCATGATCATGGACTGGCTCAGATTGCCGCCCGGCGACGACATCACCACGATATCGCCGGGCTGCAGCCTGGCCTGATCGAGCTGTTCGCGAAACCAGGTCGCGCTGGCGGCGCCGATCTTGCCGGAAATCACCAGCGCCTTGCGGCCGCGGCCAGACCTGTCGGGATCGACATTGTCGATCACCTCGGCTGTCATGCTCGGCGAGACATAGAGATCCTTCCAGTAGGACCAGGCTTCCGGCGTCGACAGGTCCTGATAGGCGCGAATGCCGAGGCCGCCGAACAGCAGCAGCGCAAAGGCCATGGTGGTCAGGCTCGGTCGCCAGCGGCGCGAGGGCTCAGGATCCGGCGGAAGCGGATGCGATGAGCGCTGCGACACCGGATCCGGAACGCGCGGGATGCTCCAGGGACCGGTAGACGGAACGGATGGCCGCGACTGCGGATCGTCACCTTGCACAGACAAATCGATTTCCTCACGCTTAAACATTTCCGGCAAGCCACGGCGTGCCAAGTCTGATGAAGCTTTGTTGAGGAAATAAGACCGCGGGTTCGAACAACAGGCCCGATTAAATACGCATGGCTGTAGCCCGGATGGAGCGCAACGCAATCCGGGGATGTCGAGCCGGTTGAAACGCCGGTCCCCCGGGTTGGCGTGGCGCCCGCCCGGGGGA
>JAEXHR010000105.1 GCA_023449855.1 Pseudomonadota bacterium
TTCGTGGGCCTGGGCAGCAACGCGGGGGAACGGGTCGCAATGGAATCGCGCGTACCGACATCGGTCGATGAAGAAGTGGCGGCACTGTCGCGCAGTTCCGATCGCGACAGCCTGTTCATGCAGGCGAATTTGACGATCCCCGGTCAACCGGCCCCGGTCACGGTGCGCGTGCGCAACCTGTCGGCGGGCGGCATGTTGGCGGAGGCCAAGGTCCGCGGCCTTGCACAGGGCGCGGCGGTCGAGGTCGAACTGCGCAACATCGATTTCGTCCCCGGCCGCATCGTGTGGGTCGGCGAGGGCAAGTTCGGCATCGCCTTCGATCATCCGATCGATCCGCAGGCGGTACGCCGTCAGGTCGTTCAAAAGATGGAAGTGCCGGCGCATATCTCGGCACTGAATGGACCTCTCTACCGCCGGCGCTGATGCCTTCTGGGGGGAAGGGGTCAGCGGGGCGGTAGCGGTCAGGCGACGGTCAGGCGGTCGCGGCCATTTCTTCCTTGATCCGAAGTTTCTGCTTTTTCATCTGCGCCAGTAATGCCGTGTCGGGGCAGGGGCGGCGTTCTTCACTCGCAATTTTCTCGTCGAGGTCCGCGTGGCGGGACTTCAGGGCGGAAAGGTGCGACACGCTCATAGGCCAATCTCCTTTTCGACTCATGTTGGCAGCATCGAGTAAAACATGAATCGCCCCCGATGTCGTGACGATTCGGCCAGCCGGTGCCCGTTGCGGACGGGCTGTGATCGTGGCAGGAGGCGGGGGTGAGCCCCGAAGAAATCTCCCAGCGCCTCGAACTGCTTCGCCTCGAACATCGCGACCTCGACGCCGCGATCATCGCGCTGGGCGAGGCGACGATCCCCGACCAGCTCCAGCTCGCGCGCATGAAACGCCGCAAGCTGCGCCTGCGTGACGAGATCGCGTGGTGCGAAGACCAGATGATCCCCGACATTATCGCCTGAAATCAGGCTGGCGGATGAATCAAAACGGGACGCCTGGCGCGGCATATTTCATGGTTACCGGCGTTGCGGCGGCGGGTCCGGCCATGGCATCCCTTCGCCCATGGTGACGGGTCGAACAGGCGGGGCGGCGATCGGGCTTCCGGTCCAGCGCGCCCAGGTCGAAAATCTTTACGTCGAGGCGATGCTGCTCGCCGACGAGGCGCATGCGGCCTTTGCGGCGCAGCGCGACCTCGGGCTCGGCGAAGACGGCGTACGCCGCGATGCGCTGCTCCAGGTCAGCCTCGCGTGCGAATCGCTGAAGACGACGACGCGGCTGATGCACATCATCGCCTGGCTGCTGCACCGCCGCGCGATGATCGCCGGCGACCTCGGCGCGGGTCCGGACGACAGCGCGGCGCGGATCGGCGAACCGGTCGAGGTCGACTGGGGCGTCTGCGCGCGCTTCGAGGAACCGCTCCGCCGGATCGTCGCCAACAGCGAGCGCCTGTTCGAACGCATCGCCAAGCTGGAGGCCGGATGGCAATCCCCCACCGCACCGCCGCCGGTACACGCCCTACTCGCGCGTCTGGAAGCGCGGCTCTAGGGCCGTTTCGGTCGTTCGCCGCCAATCTGGATAGAATGGCAAGAACCGACCGGTTGCGGACATAGGCACATATGATACAAAGTATCCCAATCTGGAGGGCGAGATGGTATCGTGAGCCTGCTGGCCAGCTTGTTCCTTTTGGTCGGCACGCACAGCGGCCAGCTGGAACCGTCAAAGCTTGAACAATGTGGCGAGCCCGCAGGCTGGGACAAAATCGCAGAGCGCGATCCGCGTTTTGTGGTTTTCGGGGAACTGCATGGAACACAGCAAGCGCCTGACTTTGTCGGTAGACTTGCGTGTGATTTGGCCTCGAAAGGGCAGCGCATCTTGGTTGCAGTGGAGCTAAGTGCCGCCGATGATCAAAAATTGCAGGATGCTTGGGAACTACCTGTAGCGCTGTTTGAGAAATCCCTTTCGAAGATGGGTTGGCGCGGTCGTGGTGACGGGGTTGCCAGTGAGGCGATGTTCGCCATGCTCGTGCGTCTTCATAATCTCAAAACTCGAGGTTTTTCGGTAAATGTCGTAGCTTTCAACGGACCGAAGGACGGTGAGAAGTCGCAGCGATTTGTCGATTTGCCCGGACAAGGACCGCATGAGGCAGTGCAAGCCGACAACATCGCTCAGGCTTCAAATGCCTCGGATTATGATCGCGTGCTCGTGCTGGTCGGCAACATTCACGCCCGCATGGGAACCGTTACCTGGCGCGGCGTGCAATTCGATCCAATGGCGAAGCGCTTGGCGCTATACGGACCCACGCTATCGCTGAACATGCGCTACGCCGAAGGCACCAGTTGGAACTGCGTATTGAAGGCTTCCACGACACAGGATGCTAAACCCGTCACAGGTGATGCGCTGGATTGCGGTAACCACGCTACGCGCGGAGGTCCGAATCTTGGTCCTTATCCGTTCATCGAGTTAACAACTGCCTCCGGTGCAAATCACGTCGCCGACTATGATGGCTTTTTTTGGGTCGGTCGGATAAGCGGCTCTCCACCGGCGGTCGAGGACTGAATTCAGCTTCCCATCTGTGGACGCCCCAAAAGACGCAACTGGTTTTTTGGAGGTAATGCACGTAGTCGGATGCTGCCATCTGTCCGGCCTTGCTATGCAGCATCGGAGGCTGCGGGCCCGTATGGGAGTTCGCGGACCGGAACCACATCACCCACAGCGTGCTCGCGGCACAGTGGGAAGCCCTGGTTCTTCCGGCCCCGTCTCGCCGACTGTTGTGCCATACTCTCCTTCGACCGACTACGCCTTCCGGCGACCTCTGGTCCGCCTTGGCTTACGCCGCGGCTGCGACCGGAGCTCTGTAATCCTCTTCCTTTACAAGCACGGCCCAGATGATCCGCGCTGTCTTGTTGGCCAGGGCAACCGTGACCAGCATACGCGGCTTCCTCGCCATCATTTGCTCGAGCCATGAGCCTTGAGGCGCGCCTCGCTTGCTGGCCTGCAGGACCACCGCACTGCAACCGATGATGAGCAATCGCCGCAGCGTGCGCTCCCCCATTTTGGAGATCGAGCCCAACTTCTGCTTGCCCCCCGTCGACATCTGCCTTGGCGCCAGCCCTAGCCACGCCGCAAAGTCCCGTCCCTTGGTGAAGCTTTCTGCCGGCGGTGCCAGAGCCGCCAATGCAGTGGCCGTAATCGGCCCAACCCCAGGGATCGTCATCAGCCGCCTCGCGACGGCATCCTCACGAGCCCGCCGCGCAATCTCCTTGTCGAGATCGCCGATCTTCTCGTTCAGCTCCTCCAGCAGGTCGAGCATCGTGCGGAACATCGCCCTGGCTGCCTCGGGCAACGACGGAGCCATCTCATCCTCGAGCAGATCGCCGAGCATCGCGACATGCGAGGGACCCTTAGGCGCTACCCAGCCATATTCCGCAAGATGACCTCGGATGGCATTGATCAGCTGAGTGCGTTGCCGCACCAACAGGTCACGGGTCCGGAACACCAGGCCTGACGCCTGCTGCTCTTCACTCTTGATCGCCACGAACCGCATGTTCGGGCGCTGAGCGGCCTCGCAAATCGCTTCCGCATCCGCCGCATCATTCTTGCTCCGCTTCACGAACGGCTTCACATACGCGGGCGGATCAGCTTCACCTCGTATCCCAACCCTGTGAGCTCTCGGCCCCAATGGTGCGCGCCCCCACAGGCTTCCAGCGCGACCGTACAACGCTGGTGCCCAGCAAAAAACTCTAGCAGCTTCCCTCGCCCGATCTTGCGACTGAACAGCGCTCGCCCGCTCGCATCAGCGCCGTGCGCATGAAAAACATTCTTCGCGATATCCAGACCAATTATGCTAACTTCCAACACGGACGCCTCCTCTAGTGGTGTGACAACACCTCCACTATGGCACATCGATGCCGCCGGGGGG
>JAEXHR010000110.1 GCA_023449855.1 Pseudomonadota bacterium
CCCCCCGGCGCTATTTGCCCCCCAAACCGCCGGGGCGCCAAACGCCGCCTGGCCCTATGGCCTGTGGGGCGAATATCCCACCGACACCGCCGAGATCCTGCGCTATGCGCGCGCAGCCCGCAGCACGGAGGGCTTTGCCGACTACATGGCAAACGCTCAAACCCAGATGGAGCCGGCATGATGACCGAGGTTCATCCGCGCGAGATCCTGATCTGCACCATCGCCAAACTGCTGGATGGCGTTCGCCACGTCGCCGTCGGCGCTTCCTCGCCAATCCCTGCCGCCGGCGCCATGCTGCTCCGCGCGCAAAAACAGCAGGCCGGCGAAAACGGCCCGCGCATCTCGATCCTCGGATCGGTGGAGCATAATTTTTTCACCAATGGCTCCGCGGAGCTATTCGACTGCGCCGGACAGGGCCGCATCGATGCGTTCTTTCTCGGCGGCGGCCAGATCGACGGCCGCGGCAACATCAATCTGGTTGGGACCGGCGATTATCCGCAGACACCGGTGCGCTGGCCCGGCTCATTCGGCTCGGCCTATCTCTACTACGTGGTGCCGCGCGTGATCCTGTTCCGCGAGGAACACACGCCGCGCGCATTGGTGGAGAAAGTGGATTTCATCAGCACGCCCGGCGTCAGCGAAGCCGGCACGCATCGCACCGGCGGACCGATCGCGCTGCTCACCGGCAAGGCGCTGTTCCGCTTCGACAAGACGCGGCCCGGCTTCGAACTGCAGAGCATCCATCCCGGCCACGGCCTCGCCGACATCAAGGAAGCCACCGGCTTCCAGTTCACGCATGACAGCCAGCCGAACGAGACGGCCCTTCCGGACGCCGAGACGCTGGCCTTGCTGCGCGGACGCGTCTACGACGAGGTGGCGGAGACCTATCCGGACTTTGCCGCGCAGATGCGGCGTGAGATCGAACGTCCCCTCGCTCATGCATCCTGACCGAACCAATGAGCAGCCACACGGAGACGACGCGTGAGTGAGATCAGGCGAATCCCGCATTGCAGCCACTGGGGCGCCTATACGCTGCTCGTGCAGGACGAGAAAATCGTGGGCGTCGAGCCGTTCGCGCACGATCCGGCTCCCTCGCCGATCATTCATTCGGTGCCAGAATGGGCCAATCCCGAACGTCGCATCCTGCGCCCGATGGTGCGCAAGGGCTGGCTGGAGAAGCGAGAACACAGCGATCGGCGCAAGCGCGGTTCAGAGAAATTCATTCCCGTCAGCTGGGATGAAGCGACCACGCTGGTGGCCGATGAGATCCGCCGCGTTTCAGGGACCCATGGCAATGCGTCGATCTTTGCCGGCTCCTATGGCTGGACCAATTCCGGCCGCCTGCATCACGCATCGTCGCTGCTCAAGCGCATGCTCAATCTCGTCGGCGGCTTCACCCGCCACGTCGATACTTACTCGATCGCCGCTGGCCCGGTGATCCTGCGCCATACGCTGGGAAGCTCGGACGCCTGCGACGGTCAGGCCAACACGCTCGACACCATCGCCGAACATACGGAGACGCTTGTCGTGTTCGGCGCCTTGTCGCCACGGACGGCCCAGACTGAAGCCGGCGGCATCGGCGCGCATCGGCTCGAAACCTATCTCAAGCAGATCGCAGCGCGCGGCATTCGCATCGTCCATGTCTCGCCGCTGAAGGACGATCTGCCTGATTGGGTCGATGCCGAATGGTGGCCGATCCGCCCCAATACCGATACGGCGCTGATGCTCGGCCTCGCCGGCGAGATCGTGCAGGCCGGCCGCCACGCGCAGGATTTTCTCACGCGCTGCACCAGCGGCGCCGACCGGCTGCTCCGCTATCTCGACGGCTCATCCGATGGCATTCGCAAGGACGCGGTCTGGGCCGCGAAGATTTGCGGGCTCGACGCCGGGACCATTCGCCAACTGGCGCAGCGCCTCGTCGATACGCGGAGCATGCTCACCGTGAGCTGGAGCCTGCAACGCGCGCATCATGGCGAGCAGCCGTTCTGGGCTGCGCTCGGCCTCGCTTCCATTATCGGCCAGATCGGTTTGCCAGGCGGCGGTGTTGGCTACGGCTATGCCTCGCTCGGCGGTGTCGGTTCGCCGTTCAATCTCGGCAAGTCGCCGGCGATCTCGCAACTGACACGCCCCATCGACAGCTTCATCCCGGTGGCGCGCATCAGCGACATGCTGCTCAATCCCGGCGCGACCTTCACCTATGAAGGCGAGACACGAACCTATCCCGACACAAGGCTGGTCTACTGGGCCGGCGGCAATCCCTATCATCATCATCAGGATCTCAACCGGCTCTCCGAAGCCTGGACACGGCCCGAGACCATCATCGTCCAGGATCCGATGTTCACCGCAACGGCGCAGCGCGCCGATATCGTGCTGCCGGCGACCACATCGATCGAACGCAACGACCTTGCCGGCAACAAGCGCTCCGACTTCATCGTCGCGATGAAGCAGGCCATCAAGCCGGTCGGAGACTCCCTGCCCGATTTCGAGATCTTCGATCGCATCGCCGGTAAGCTCGGCGTCGCCGACCGCTTCAACGAAGGTCGCGACGAAATGGGCTGGGTGCGGCATCTCTATGAGGATAGCCGGCGCGACGCCTTCGAACGACTCGGCTTCGAGATGCCGGACTTCGACACATTCTGGAGCGTTGGCTATGCGCGCTGCCCGGTGCGCGCCAACCACACCTTCCTGGCCGACTTCCGCACCGATCCCGCAGCGCATGCGCTGAAGACCGAGAGCGGCAAGATCGTGCTCGGCAGCGAGACCCTCGCCCGGCTCGGTTACGCCGACTGTCCGTCGCACCCCGCCTGGGTGGAGCCTGCGGAATGGCTCGGCAATGGCAGTGACGCGGCCGATCTTCACATGATCTCGCATCAACCCGCCGGCCGGCTGCACAGCCAGATCGAAACCGGCATCGCCAGCGCCTCCACCAAACGCAACGGCCGCGAACAGGCTCGCCTGCATCCCGATGACGCCGCCGCGCGGAAAATCAGCGACGGCCAGACTATCCGCATCTGGAATGCCCGCGGCGCCTGCCTCGCCACCGCCGATGTCACCGACAGCGTGCGCCCTGGCGTGCTGGTGCTGCCGACCGGCGCATGGTTCACGCCCCGCGACGAGAGCGGTCTCGAAGTCGCCGGCAATCCGAATGTGCTGACGCTCGATATCGGCACCTCGCAATTCGGCCAGGGCTGCTCGGCACATACATGCCTTGTCCGCGCCGAACCCCATATCGCAGATCAACGCGACGCTTTTGAAGAATACCAGGATCGACTGGTTGCACTCGCGACCGCCTGAGAGGAAACAGACATCATGACCAAGCCTGCCATCAGCCGCTTTCCCGTTCCGGAAATCTCCAGCCTCCCCGATGACATCCGCACGCGCATTCTCGCGGTGCAGGAAAAGTCCGGCTTTGTGCCCAACGTATTCCTGACGCTGGCGCATCGCCCCGACGAATTCCGTGCCTTCTTCGCCTATCACGATGCGCTGATGGACAAGCCCGGCCCGATCACCAAGGCCGAGCGCGAGATGATCGTGGTGGCCACCAGCAATGCCAATCAGTGTCAGTATTGCGTGGTCGCGCACGGTGCCATCCTGCGCATCCGCGCCAAGAACCCGCTCATCGCCGACCAGATCGCCGTGAACTATCGCAAGGCCGACATCACGCCACGCCAGCGTGCAATGCTCGATTTCGCCATGAAGGTCTCGATGCAGGCCTATGAAGTCGGTGACGCCGATATCGAGACGCTGGCGGGCCACGGCTTCACCGAGGACGATGTCTGGGATATCGCTGCCATCGCCGCCTTCTTCGGCATGTCCAACCGCCTGGCGAATGTCACCAGCATGCGGCCGAACGACGAGTTCTTTTCCATGGGGCGCTGACGCGTCCCATCCGATATCGCGACCACCGCAGCGGCCGGCAAGAGCCGCTTCGACCATTTTCGAGGAACACGCCATGACGCATCCGAGCGCCACAGACATCGCAACACGGCAGGCCATCATCGATGCCTGCCGGGAGATGTCGGCCGCGGGCATCAATCAGGGCACGTCCGGCAATATCAGCGTGCGCACCGAGGACGGCATCCTGCTGACGCCGTCGGGTGTCCCCTATGACACGATGCGCCCGGAAGACATCGTCGCAATGAAATGGGACGGCTCGTGGACCGCGCCGGACGGCCGCGTGCCTTCGACGGAATGGCGTTTTCATCTCGACATTCTCAAGGACAAGCCCGAAGCAAATGCCGTGGTGCATGCGCATCCGATCTACTGCACCATCATCGCGATCATGAACCGCCCAATTCCGGCGATCCACTACATGATCGCAGCCGGCGGCGGCAACGACATCCCCTGCGCACCCTATGCACAGTATGGCACCGCCGAACTGTCGCAACTGGCTCTCGTCGCGCTGCGCTATCGGCGCGCCTGCCTGCTGGCGCATCACGGATTGATCGCCATCGGTCCCAACCTGCGCAAGGCCATGTGGCTTGCGGTAGAGGTCGAGGTACTGGCCAAGCAGTATCACGGCTGCCTGCAGCTCGGCACGCCGCCGCTGCTGCCGGATGCCGAGATCGACAGTCTTCTGAAGCGATGGGGACAATACGGCCTGCGCGACAGCGATGGCACGCCGAAAACCTCGACCTAACAAACCCGCCCACCAATTTGCGAGACTTGCCAGATGGCCCATCCCCACGACGTCAGCGTCTGCGGCACCTACATCCTCGACATCCTCGGCGTGCCCGTCATTGAAATTCCGGCCGGCGGCGGCCGCGCACTGATCGACGAAATCAAGCTCACGGTCGCCGGCACCGCAGGCGGCACTGTGGTTCCTTGCGCGCGTCTCGGCCTGAAGGCCCTCGCTGTCGGCGCCGTCGGCGACGACGAGAAGGCCGACTGGGTGCTCAATGCGATGGAGCGCGAGGGCATCGACATTTCGGTGATGGAGCGTATGGCCGGCGCGCCGACCTCCGCCACCATTTTGCCGATCCGCCCCGACGGCTCGCGCCCGGTGCTGCATGCGCGCGGCGCTTCGGCCCGCTGGAAGATTTCGCCGGAAGCGCAGAAGGCCGCCTGCAAGAGCAAGGTGCTGCATCTCGGCGGCGTCGGCTCGCTGCTGGCGATGGACGGAGAGCCGACCATTGCGCTGCTGCGCGATGCCAAGGCGGCCGGTTGCATCACAACTGTCGACCTGATCCAGGCGCGCGGCGAAACGCTGAAGCTGGTCGAACCGCTGATGCCCTATACGGACTTCTTCATGCCGAGCATCGACGAGACCCATGCGCTGGTTGGCACCGACGACCCCGTCGCCTGCGCGCAATACTTCATTGGCAAAGGCGCCGGCGCCTGTGCGATCTCGCTCGGCGAGCACGGCTCTTTCGTGATGACACGCGATGGCCGCCAATTCACCGTCCCCGCTTTCGATGTGAAAGTGCGCGACACGTCCGGCTGCGGCGACTCCTACACCGGCGGCTTCATCGCCGGTCTGGTGCGTGACTGGGATCTGCTCGATTGCGCGAAGCTCGCGACCGCCACCGCGGCCACCGTGGCGACGGGCCTCGGCTCCGGCGCCAACCTCGTCTCCTTCGAAGAGACGGTGAAGGCGATGAATACGCTGCCCGTCCGCGGCGCGCGCGCCTGATCCGCTCAACGACAGCTTTCACTGAATCAGAAACGTCTCGAGGAACATCCCATGACCAGACATGCCATCGTAACCGGCGCGAGCCGCGGCATCGGACGCGCCATCGCCCTCGGCCTCGCCCAGCGCGGCTACAATCTCGCCCTCACCGATATCGCAGCACAGGAAAGCACGCTGCAGGAAACCGTCGCCGAGGTGAAGAAGCTCGGCGGCAAGTGCATCCCGATTCTGGCTGATGTCAGCAAACTCGAGGATTGCCAGCGCACGGTGACGGAGGCCGTCGCGGGACTCGGCCATGTGGATGCGCTCGTCAACAATGCCGGCATCCTGCGTCTCGCCACCATCGACGAGACCACGCCGGAACACTGGGACCAGACCTTCGCCGTCAATGTCCGCGGCGTGTTCCAGATGACCCAGGCCATGGTGGTGCATATGAAGGAGCGCAAATACGGGCGCATCGTCAATATCGCCTCGCTGGCCGCGCGCACCGGCGGCCCCGGCCAGTCGCATTATGCGGCTTCTAAATCCGCCGTGGTCGGCTTCACACGCGTCTCCTCGATGGAATTCGGCGGCTTTGGTATCACCGTGAATGCCGTATGCCCCGGCATCATCCTCACCGAGATGGGTCGCAACAATCTGCGCGATCCCGAACGCGTCGCCTATTTCGAGAAGGTCACCGACCTGCACCGCCTCGGCGAGCCCGAAGATGTGGTCGGCCCGGTCGCATTCTTCGCCTCCGACGATTCCGCATTCGTCACGGGCCAGGCGCTCAATGTCGATGGCGGCATCTTCTACAGCTAAACTCGCGATACAGAGACAAGGGAGTTATCCATGGCAACGTTCAAGGCCATCCGCATCGACAAGGCGGACAAGGGAACCACGGCTGCGCTGACGCAGTTCGACGAGGCGGAGTTGATGGACGGTGACGTCACAGTCCGCGTCGCGTGGTCCACGCTGAATTACAAGGACGGCCTCGCACTCACCGGCAAGTCGCCGGTGGTGCGGCGTTTCCCGATGATCGCCGGCATCGATTTCGCCGGCACGGTCGAAGCCTCCAGCAATCCCAACTGGAAGCCCGGCGACAAGGTGATCGGCAATGGCTGGGGCATGGGCGAGACCCATCTCGGCGCCTATGCCGGAAAGGTCCGCGTCAAGGGCGACTGGCTGGTGCGCCTGCCCGACAATATGAGCGCCCGCGACGCCATGGCGATCGGCACTGCCGGCTACACCGCGATGCTGTCGGTGCTGGCGCTGGAAAATCACGGCCTCAAGCCGGCCGATGGTCCGGTCATCGTCACCGGCGCCGCCGGCGGTGTCGGTTCGGTGGCGATCGCGGTGCTGTCGAAGCTCGGTTATCACGTCATCGCCTCCACCGGCCGCACCTCGGAAGAGGGCTATCTGAAGGGCCTCGGCGCTGCCGAGATCATCGACCGCAACGAGCTCTCCGCGCCCGGCAAACCGCTCGGCAAGGAGCGTTGGGCGGGCGGCGTCGACAGCGTCGGCTCGA
>JAEXHR010000132.1 GCA_023449855.1 Pseudomonadota bacterium
GTGATGGGTATCGCTGCGCTCAACCCATCCTACGATTCATTTCAAATTCGCGCGCTTATCGTAGCGGGCGACGCGCGACAGCAGGTAATCCACCTCCGCCTTCGCCGGCGCCGACAGCACCGGGCCCGGCTTGCGCTGCGCGGCGGAAGCGATGATGCCTCGCTTCTGCAGCACGTATTTGCGTACGGACAGGCCGACACCCGGCTGCTGCTCGTAGCGCACCAGCGGCAGATGCGCGTCGAACAGGTCATGCGCCTTGTCGCGCTCGCCCTTCTTGGAGAGGTTCACCACGTCGATCAGCATTTCCGGGAAGGCGTAGCCAGCCATGGCGCCGTCGGCGCCACGCTCCATCTCGAAATCGAGGAAGGTGCCGCCATTGCCGGTGAGGATCGAGAGTTCGCGCAAGCTGCCATCTTTCTGGAAATTGCGCAGCGCAGTGATCTTCTCGAGGCCCGGCCAGTCCTCGTGCTTGAGCATCACGCAGGATTTTGAATCCATGACGATCTTGCGGATGACCGCATTCGTCATGACCACGTTCAGGGTCAGCGGATAGTCCTGCAACACCCACGGCACATCCTCGCCGATGGCTTCCGACGCCTGCTTGAAATAGGTGGTGATCTGATCGTCCGTGCGCAGATGCGGCGGCGGGGCGATCATCACAGCAGCAGCGCCGGCATCCATTGACTTCAACGCCAGCGAGCGCATCGACGCAAAGCCCGGCGCGGAGACGCCGACAATGATCTGCAGTTTGTCGCCGGCGCGCTTGATGAAGCGCGTCGCCACGCTTTCCGATTCCGCGCTTTCCAGCTTCGGCGCTTCGCCGAGAATGCCGAGCACGGTGACACCGTCGCAGCCGATCGAGGCATAGAAATCGATCAGGCTGTCGATGGATTTGTCGTCGATGCGGCCGTCATCGAAGAAAGGGGTCGGCGCGATGGCGAAGGTACCGGCAGCTTTGGACGTCAGTTTCATCATGGGCCTCTGAATGGGAATGCCGCACTCTAGCGTGAAACAAAGGCTTTGTCCGCCCCCTCGCCATCGTCAGAACCGTCGCGCGCCCTGCTTCGCCTCGTCGTCCGAGAAGAAGATTTCTGCCGCATGGCTGACGATGTCCTGCGCGTTCCAGGGCTTGTCCAGCGGCGGCTTCCAGCCTTCCATTTCCATCATCTTCATCTCGCGCACGCCGCGCGGGCCGGACACGCCGAGCACCTTGCCGGTCTGGTCACCGGAGAGATCGCTGACCATGTAGAGCACGGCCGGCGCGATTCCGTCGGCATCGAGGGCTGCGCCGGGATTTTCGATATAGCGCGGCAGATCGGCCGTCATGCGCGTCAACGCGCCCGGAGAGAGCGTCCAAATGCGGATGCCGTATTTGCGGCCCTCGATGGCCAGCACATTGGAAAAGCCCCAGATGCCGCCCTTCGCCGCGCCATAATTGCTCTGGCCGAAATTGCCGATCAGGCCGGAGGTCGACGAGGTGTTGACGATGACGCCGCCGCCATGATCGCGCATGAAGTTGAACACCGGCTTGGTGACGCAATAGGTGCCCTTGAGATGCACCTTGATGACCTTGTCCCAGGCTTCCTCGGTGGATTTGGCAAAACTCTGGTCGCGCAGAATGCCGGCATTGTTGACGAGGATATCGACCTTGCCGAACGCCTTGATGGCGTCGTCGAACACCGACTGGCCGCCGGCCATCGTCGCGATATCCGCGCCGTTGGCGATGGCCTTGCCGCCGGCCTTGGTAATCGCGTCGACCACCTGCTGCGCCATGGAGAGATCGGAGCCTGAGCCGTCGCGCGGGCCGCCAAGATCGTTGACGACGACCGACGCGCCTTCCCGCGCGAACAGTTTTGCGTAGGCTTCACCAAGACCGCCACCAGCGCCGGTGATAATCGCGACTTTGCCGTCGAGCAGACCCATAGCGATGCTCCCTGTGTTTGTCGTCGCGATTGATCCGCGATCGCTGCGTAACCTCTCCCCGCTTGCAGCAGGGTTATCGAGGATAGTGCTCGGCCTGCATGGTTCGAGACGCCCGCTTCGCGGGCTCCTCACCATGAGGGTCTTCTATAGCTTCCTACTCGCCCTCATCCTGAGGAGCGGCCGTCTGCGGCCGCGTCTCGAAGGATGGCCACAGTCCTCGTCCAAGCCACAAGAATCAGGCCAGCACCGTGCGTCCGCTCTTGATCACGGTGACGCCACGGTCCTTCACCTTGGCTTCGAAGCTGACGATGTTGCCGTCCTTCCACAGCTCCATGGTGACAGTCTCGCCCGGAAACACCGGCGATGAGAACCGCGCGCCATGCTGCTTGAACGCGCCCGGATCGTAATCGGCAAAAGTCTGCAGCACGCCGCGGCAGGTGATGCCATAGGTGCACATGCCGTGCAGGATCGGGCGCGGGAAGCCGGCCTTCTTCGCAAATTCGGGATCGCTGTGCAGCGGATTGCGGTCGCCACAGAGGCGATAGACCAGTGCCTGATCCGGGCGCGTGGTGATGTCGATGGTCTTGTCGGGCGCGCGACTCGGCACCTTGTGCGCTTCCGGCTGGCCTTCGGACGGACCGCCGAAGCCGCCATCGCCGCGGGCGAAGCGCGAGGCCACGAGGGTCGCGATCGCATCGCCGCTCTCATCGCGCAAGATGGTCTGGTGCAGGATGACGGCGCCCTTGTCCTTGCCCTTGTCGAACACGCCGAGCACCGTCGAGTCGGCCGTGATCTTCGCTTCAACCGGCATCGGCTTGTGGAAGGTGATATCGCGCTCGCCGTCGACGACCATCACGCGGTTCAGCTTCATGTCGCCGGGACCCGAGCCCCATGCTGCGACGGACGCGAAGGTCGGCACGACCTTCAGCGGGCGCGGCGTATAGGTGCCTTCATTGACGAAAGCGAGTTCGGTCTCGTTCATCGGATCGGCGCCCATGCCGATGCCGTAGGCGTAGAGCATGACTTCGCGGTCGGTCCAGGAATACTTCTGGCCGATATTCTTCATCGCCATCAGCTCTTCGTAGACGATAGGCATTGGTGTTTTCTCCCGGCTTCTTGTTGTGCTCAGTCCCCTCATGGTGAGGAGGCGCGTAGCGCCGTCTCGAACCATGAGGAGTGTTTTGCATGGCATCTCATCCTTCGAGACGCCGCTACGCGGCTCCTCAGGATGAGGGCCGGAGTTTTACGCCGGCGTGAAGAACGGCAGCGGTGCGCCGTCGGTTGGCTTCCACACCAGCTTGACCTTCTGGCCGATCTTCACCGTGGCCGGATCGCAGTCCACGATGTTGGTCTGCATCGACGGTCCCTCTTTCAGCGTCACATAGGCGATGACGTAAGGGCCGGTCGCCGACTTGCGCATGTGGCTGTAGGTGTAGATCTCGCCCTCGCCCGATGCCTCTTCCCATTCGGTCTTGTCGGAGAAGCAGAACGGGCAGATCGAACGCGGGAAGAAATGCGCGTCGCCGCAGGTGGTGCAGCGCTTGATCAGGAACTTGCCGTCCTTGGCCGCATCCCAGAATGGCTGCGTTTCCGGATTGCCCTGCGGGGTCGGATACTTCTTGGCTTCGGTCGTCATCACACGCGCTCCAGAATGGCGGTCGAGGCAGCATGGCGCACGCCGAGCAGGCCGCCGGTGCCGTGAGCAATCGCGAGGTCGCAATTCGGGACCTGCAGTTTCGGATGGGCTTCGCCGCGCAGCTGGCGCACGGCTTCCAGGATCTTGGTCATGCCGCCGCGATTGATCGGATGGTTGCTGCAGAGACCGCCGCCATCGGTGTTGAACGGCAGCTTGCCGACGCCCGAGATCAGGTTGCCGTCGGACACGAACTTGCCGCCCTCGCCCTTCTTGCAGAAGCCGAGGTCCTCGAGCTGCATCAGGACCGTGATGGTGAAGCTGTCATAGATCGACGCATATTTCATGTCCTGCGGCGTCACGCCCGCTTCCTCGAAAGCGCGCGGACCGGACCACACGCCGGCCGAATAAGTGAGGTCGAGATCCTTGCCGCCGCGCGGGCCCTTCATGGCTTCGCCGTGGCCGATCAGGCGCACCAGCGGCTTCTTCAGGCTCTTGGCGATTTCCTCGGTGGTGACGATGAGCGCGCCACCGCCGTCGGTGACGACGCAGCAATCCATGCGGCGCAGCGGGTCCGAGATCATCGGCGAGTTCAGCACGTCCTCGACGGTGACCACATCCTTCAGCATCGCATGCGGATTGTATTGCGCGTGATGCGAAGCCGCGACCTTGATCCAGGCGAGCTGTTCGGAGGTGGTGCCGTAATCGTGCATGTGGCGCATCGCGGCCATGCCATAGGCATTGTGCGTGGTCGCACCGAAGGCGGTTTCGAAATCGGCTTCGGCGCCCTGCGCGCGCGGCGCTGCCGGCATCGTGCGCGGCTTGCCGGCGAGTGTGATCAGCGCCACCGAGCACTTGCCGAGCGCGATCGCCTGCGCGGCATGGCCGAGCGCGATGATGTAGGAGCAGCCGCCGGTTTCGGTGGAATCCACATGGCGCGGCTTGAGGCCGAGATAGTCGGTCATCGGCCACAGACCGCCATTGGCATCGCCGGCGATGAAGAGGCCGTCGACGTCCTTGTGCGTCAGGCCTGCGTCCTCAAGCGCACCCTTGGCGACTTCGGCATGCAGCTGCCAGAGAGATTTATCCGGCGCATGCCGCGTCGGATGCTCATAGATGCCCGCGATATAGGCCTTGCCCTTGATACTCAATCGTCTCTCCGCTTGGTGTTTCGTCCCAGTTCAGTTTTTTCTGCCGGTTCAAAACAGGCTTGGCAAGCGACAACATTTCACGCTGCGGATGTGAATTTCACAATGCGGAATGGACGTAAAAGTGTCGCGCAGCTTTTTGCTTGCAGGGAAGCAGTTTGCCAATCTGGTCGGCGAGCCCTCACAAAAGCGGAGAGCAGGATTTCCGGAATTGGTGGGCTCAGATCGGAGGATCGTAGGGCGGATGAGCGACAGCGTAATCCGCCGCGGTCTTCGCCACACGAACTCGGCCGGCGGATTACGCCTTCGGCTTATCCGCCCTACGGACGAGTGCTCGCAATCTCGCGGCGCCGAAGCGTCCGAGGTGTGAGCAGTTCTCCCCTCCAGACATGAGGGGAGGCAGCACGCCGTAAGGCGCGATTTGGTGGAACTGAACGCAATCCGTTTCGCTGGATCGCCAGCGAAACCGCAATTGCGCAACGCCTTACGGCGCGCCACCGCGACGTTCTTTCTGGCCGAAGGACCGTTCTTCCGGGTACTGGGCCCATCTCCCGCAGGAGATTGATCCGGCAGGTTTCCCTGCCTTCGCCCGCACCGCGTCCAGCCGCGCTAGCGGCAGACCCCCGTAGTGGGGTCGGACGGTGGCCTCCAGCCACCCGAGTGCGAGGGGTACGTCTTCCCCCGCCCGCA
>JAEXHR010000140.1 GCA_023449855.1 Pseudomonadota bacterium
CATTCGCGTCGTGGGCATCCGCCCCGGCCTGATCGATACCGAGATTCACGCCAGCGGCGGCGAGCCCGATCGTGCCCAGCGCCTCAGCGTCCATGTGCCGATGAAGCGCGTCGGCACCGCCGATGAAATCGCCAATGCGATCGTCTGGCTGCTGTCCGACGACGCGTCCTACGTCACGTCATCCATTCTCGACGTGTCGGGTGGCCGTTAGAGCATGATCCCGAAAAGTGATCCCCGGTTTTCGGACAAGATCATGCTCCAATATGGCTTCTGACACACACCACATCAGACTCAATCCCAAGCACCACAGGACTTCATCATGGCTACTTACGATCTCGTCGTCATCGGCACCGGCCCCGGCGGCTATGTCTGCGCCATTCGCGCAGCGCAGCTCGGCATGAAGGTGGCCGTGGTCGAGAAGAACAGCACGCTGGGTGGCACCTGTCTCAATGTCGGTTGCATGCCGTCGAAGGCACTGCTGCACGCCTCGGAGCTGTTCGAGGAAGCCGGCCACTCCTTCGCCAAGATGGGCATCAAGGTCGCAGCGCCGACCCTCGACATGCCCGCGATGATGAACTTCAAGCAGCAGGGCATCGACGGCAACGTCAAGGGCGTCGAATTCCTGATGAAGAAAAACAAGATCGACGTCGTGTCCGGCACCGGCAAGGTGCTCGGCACCGGCAAGGTCGAAGTGACCGGCGCTGACGGCAAGGGCCAGACGCTGGAGACCAAGAACATCGTCATCGCTTCGGGTTCGGCCGTCGCCAACCTCAAGGGCATCGAGATCGACGAGAAGCGCATCGTCTCCTCCACCGGCGCGCTGTCGCTGGAAAAGGTGCCGGAGAAGCTGATCGTGGTCGGCGCCGGCGTGATCGGCCTCGAACTCGGTTCGGTGTGGCGCCGTCTCGGCGCTCAGGTCACCGTTGTCGAATTCCTCGATCGCATCCTGCCCGGCATGGATGGCGAAGTCGCCAAGCAATTCCAGCGCATGCTGGAGAAGCAGGGCATGACCTTCAAGCTCGGAGCCAAGGTCACCGGCGTTGACTCGTCGGGCAAGACCCTGAAGGCGAACATCGAACCAGCCGCCGGCGGCGCTGCCGAATCGCTCGAAGCTGACGTCATCCTCGTCGCCATCGGCCGCACGCCCTACACCGCCGGTCTCGGCCTGCAGGAAGCCGGCGTTGCGCTGGATGAGCGCGGCCGCGTCAAGATCGACCATCACTTCGCCACCAGCGTGAAGGGCGTCTATGCCATCGGCGACGTCGTCGCCGGTCCGATGCTCGCTCACAAGGCGGAAGACGAAGGCGTGGCGGTGGCCGAGATTCTCGCCGGCCAGGCCGGTCATGTGAACTATGACGTGATCCCGGGCGTCGTCTACACCACGCCGGAAGTCGCCGCGGTCGGCAAGACCGAGGAAGAGCTCAAGGCAGCCGGTGTGAACTACACCGTCGGCAAGTTCCCGTTCACCGCCAATGGCCGCTCAAAGGTCAACCAGACCACCGACGGTTTCGTGAAGATCCTGGCCGACGCCAAGACCGATCGCGTGCTCGGCGTGCACATGATCGGTCGCGAAGTCGGCGAAATGATCCACGAAGCCTGCGTGCTGATGGAATTCGGCGGTTCCGCCGAGGACCTGGCCCGCACCTGCCACGCGCATCCGACCCGTTCGGAAGCCGTGAAGGAAGCCGCGCTTGCGGTGGGCAAGCGCGCCATCCATATGTGAAGCTCCCGCCGGCCTCGCGCCGGCACGGAGATATTCGCTGATGATGCGACGCGCGTTGCAGCCGCTCTGGTTCCTGCTCGCCTTGATCTTCCTGATCGAAGCGTGGCTGTGGGACCACCTCGAACCGGTCGTTGCGCGCGTCGTCGCCCTCATTCCGCTGCGCGCCTTCAACGCATGGTGCGCAGCGCAGGTGGCAGGGCTATCGCCCTATCCCTCGCTGCTCGTCTTCATCGTCCCGGTGATCCTGCTGCTGGTGCCGCTGAAATTCGCCGAAGTCTATCTGCTCACGCACCATCTCTGGATCAGCGCGATCATCCTGATCGTCGCTTCCAAATTCGTCGGCATGGGCGTGCTGGCATTCTCCTTCGACGTCACACGCGACAAACTGCTGCAGATCGGCTGGTTTCGTACGCTCTACACATTCCTGATCGATATTCGCGCCCGAGCGCGTGACTTCGTCGCTCCGGTGATGTCACGCATCAAGGCGAAGATCGCCGCGCTACGCGGCCCGTCATCGCGCTGGCTGCGCTTCGCGCAACGCCTTCGCCATCGCGCACATACTCGCTAGTCGCAGGGAAAACGGACTTGGCTGACCTCGCACATATCCGAACTCCCGTCCTCGACATCGCCTATGAACACAGCGGCCCTGCCGGCGGCGTGCCGGTGATCCTGCTGCACGGCTTCCCCTATGACGTCAGAGGCTATGACGACGCCGTGGCGCTGATCAATGAAGCCGGCTTTCGCACCATCGTGCCCTATCTGCGCGGTTATGGACCGACGCGTTTCCTGTCCAAAGAGACGATCCGCTCCGGACAGCAGGGTGCACTCGGGCAGGACCTGCTCGATCTCATGGACGCGCTGCGGATCGAAAAAGCCGTTGTCGCGGGCTATGACTGGGGCGGCCGTGCCGCTTGCGTCGTCTCGGCGCTGTGGCCGGAGCGCGTGCATGGCCTCGTCAGCTGCACCGGCTACAACATCCAGGACCTGACCAAAGCAACGCGACCGGTGGCGCCGGAGCAGGAAGCGCGGCAATGGTATCAGTATTACTTCCACACCGAACGCGGCCGAAACGGTCTGGTGCAAAACCGCGCCGGCATCAGCAAATTGCTGTGGCAGATGTGGTCTCCAAGCTGGGATTTCGACGAGGTGACTTTCGCGCGCTCGGTTGCGTCATTCGACAATGAGGATTTCGTCGATGTGGTCGTGCATTCCTACATGCACCGCACCGCCAGCGTGGCCGGCGATCCCGGCTATGATTTTGTCGAGGAACGGCTCGCGACGCAGCCGAAGATCGATGTGCCGACCATCGTGCTGCACGGAGAAGATGACGGCATCGGGCTGGTGAGCGGCTCTGAGAATCATGGCCGGTATTTCACCGGGCCATATGAGCGCCGCGTGATCGCCGGCGCGGGGCACAATGTCCCGCAGGAAAGGCCGCAGGAGTTTGCTGAAGCGGTGCTGGAGTTGTGCAGGCGATAACCTATCTACCGTCATTGCGAGGAGCGTAGCGACGAAGCAATCCAGTTCTTGGCTTCTGGATTGCTTCGCTGCGCTCGCAATGACGCAAACTACATCAGATGCACGGCATGCGGCGCGAACAGGCCGATGGCGGTGAATCCCAAGCCGATGAGGCCCAGCGCACCTGCGACCCATGCCAGCACGAGCATGCCGGTGATGATCGTTGCCGAGGCGAGCACGATTCCGATCTGGAAGGCGGCCGAAGCCACCTCATAATGATGGTAGCGCGCCATCGCGAGATCGCGCTCATGCTCCGCATGCTTGGCGCGCGCGGCGAGTTGTTCGGAGCCCTCACCGGTCTCCGGGGCGTTGCGATAGCGCTGCGCCGTCTTGTTCCAGTCGTCGATCTGCTTGGCGAGCGCGGCCTTGGCGGCATCGTCGCCCATCAGGCCCAGGCTGAGCTTGGCGTGTTCCGAGGTCGCCTGCACAACGGTGCGGCGGACGCTCTTGGCCTGGAAGAAGGCCCACAGATTGGACGCCTCGACATTCTTGCTGATCGATTCGGTCTGCGCGCCCTTGCCCAGCGTTTCCGAGAACGCCAGAAACAATGCCAGCAGCGAAATCAGCAATGCGATCTTCTTGTTCGAGCCGGATGCATGCTCGGCATGCTCCGCGTGCTCCATACTTTCGTGCGCGCCCATCAGGTCCCCCATGGCAAAAGCGGCCGAGCATTGGCCGAACGTATTGTCGCATGCAAGAGCAATGTGGCGATGACGAGTTAGGCTCTTGGGTGGGCTGTCTTGTAGACCTCGAACAGCCGCTCGGTATCGATCCCGGTATAGATCTGGGTGGTCGAGAGCGAGGCGTGGCCCAGCAATTCCTGGATGGCGCGCAGATCGCCGCCGCGGGTCAAAAGATGCGTCGCGAAAGAGTGGCGCAGCGCATGCGGCGTGGCGCTATCCGGCAGACCGAGGGCGCCGCGCATCCGCTCCATGGTGAGCTGGATGATTCTCGGCGAGAGCGGCCCGCCGCGGGCGCCGACAAACATCGGCCCGTCTGCCGGCAGCGGATACGGGCAGGCGGCAGCGTAGTCGGCGATCAGCTCCAGCACATTGTACAGCACCGGCACCATGCGGGTCTTGTTGCCTTTGCCATTGACGATCAGGACATCGCCCTTCCCCGGCACGGGCACGTCCCGGCGCTTCAGGCCCAGCGCTTCGGAAATGCGCAGGCCGGAGCCGTAGAGCAGCGCCATCACGGCGGCATCGCGCGCCCAGATCCAGGGTTCGCGATTCTCCCCGGCCCGCTCGTCGGCGTCGGTGAGGCGCTTGGCAGAGGCCATCTGCAGCGGCTTCGGCAGGCTCTTGCCGATCTTTGGCGCGCGAATTGAGGCGAGCGCGCCGACCGAACCCAGCCCCTCGCGCTCGAGAAAACGGGCAAACGACCGCAGCCCCGCCAGCGCGCGCATCAGTGAGCGCCCGGCAATATCGTCGCCGCGCCGCGCCGCCATGAAGGCGCGCACGTCACCCGCGGCGAGTTTCGCGAATCGCGGCAATGTCACCTGCCCGCCCCAGTGATCAGCCAGAAACAGCATGAACTGGCGGACATCGCGCGCATAGGCTTCCAGCGTCTTCGGCGACAGCCGCCGCTCGGCGCGCAAATGCGACAGCCAGCGCGTCATCTGCAACGACACATCCGCATCGGCGCAGATGAGATCGACGGCCGGCTGTTTGGCCTCGACAGGGGCGGTTTTCGCGGCTTTGGCCATCGGACAATCCTGCAGAATGAGGCGGCGATTATCCCGTTCGCCGGTTTCGCATTGGTGAACCGCTGGCCTCGCGGAAGCATGACGCCTAAATTGGGCATTCCATCGTCTGCCGATTTTTGACCCCGCGAGTTCCGATTCCGCCCATGAGTTCAGCCCCACGCCCCCCCTCCTTGTCGGGGATTGTCGACGTGCTGGTGCCTGTGGCGCTGGATCAGGCCTATTCCTACAAGGTCCCGCGCGGCGTCGATCTGCAGGTCGGCGATGTCGTCACCGTGCCGCTCGGTGCACGGGAGGTGATCGGCGTGGTCTGGGCCGAGAATACCAATCCCGATCCGCGCCTGCATAATCGCCTGAAGGAAGTCGGCGAGAAGCTGGAGGTCCCGCCGCTGCGGCAGGAGCTGCGCCAGCTCGTCGACTGGGTCGCCAATTACACCCTCTCCGCCCGCGGCATGGTGATGCGGATGACGCTGCGGATGGGCGAACATCTCGGCCCCGAACGCGTCCGTCTCGGCGTGCGCCTTGTCGGCGAGGTGCCGAAGCGGATGACATCGGCGCGGGCGCGGGTGGTCGAGCTGCTGCGCGACGGCCTGCTGCATGGAAAATCCGATGCGGCGCGCGAAGCCGGCGTCAGTGCCGGCGTGATCGACGGGCTGGTGGATGAAGGCACGCTGGCCGTCGAGGTGATGCCGCGTCCGCTGCCGCCACCGCCGCCCGATCCATCCTTTGCCGAGCCGGACTTTTCGCCCGATCAGGCCGTCGCGGCCGAAGCGATGCGCCAGCTTGCCTCGGCAGGCGCGTTTCAGGCCGCATTGCTCGATGGCGTCACCGGCTCCGGCAAGACCGAGGTCTATTTCGAGGCGGTGGCCGAGATCATCCGGCGCGGCGAGCAGGCGCTGATCCTGATGCCGGAAATTGCGCTCACCGGGCAATTTCTCGAACGCTTCGCCAAACGTTTTGGCGCGCGGCCTATGGAATGGCATTCCGAACTCACGCCGCGCACCCGCGCGCGCAACTGGGCTGCCATCGCCAATGGCGAGGCGCATGTCATCGTCGGTGCGCGCTCGGCGCTGTTCCTGCCCTATGCAAAGCTCGGCCTCATCGTCATCGATGAAGAACACGACCAGGCCTACAAGCAGGATGAAGGCGCGCATTATCACGCGCGCGACATGGCGGTGGTCCGCGCCTCGATCGCAAAGATTCCGATCGTGCTCGCGTCGGGGACGCCCTCCGTCGAATCGGAAGTGAATGCGCGAAAGGGCCGCTATCAACGCATCGCGCTGCCGTCGCGTTTCGGTGGTCAGCACATGCCGCATATCGAGGCGATCGATCTGCGCCGCGAAGGCCCGTCGCGCGGCCGCTTCATAGCGCCGCGACTGGCCGAAAAAATCGTCCATGCGATCCAGCGCAAGGAACAGGCGCTGCTATTCCTCAATCGCCGCGGCTACGCGCCGCTGACCTTGTGCCGCGGCTGCGGCCATCGCTTTGCCTGCACCATCTGCGATGCATGGCTGGTCGATCATCGTTTCCGCCAGCGCCTCGTCTGTCATCACTGCGGCTACTCAGAGCCGCGTCCACACAAGTGCCCGCATTGCGGCGCCGAGGAATCGCTGGCCGCCATCGGTCCCGGTGTCGAGCGCCTGCAGGAAGAGGCGGCCGATCTGTTTCCCGAAGCGCGCACCATGGTGCTGTCGAGCGATCTCATTACGTCGGTGGAATCGATGCGTGCGGAGCTTGCCGAGATCGCCGAGGGCCGCGTGGATGTCATTATCGGCACCCAGCTCGTCGCCAAGGGGCACAACTTCCCGCGACTCAATCTGGTCGGCGTCATCGATGCCGATCTGGGCCTCGGCAATGGCGATCCGCGCGCGGCGGAGCGGACGTTCCAAATGCTCAACCAGGTGATCGGCCGCGCCGGCCGCGAGCAGGGCCGCGGCGTTGGCTATCTGCAGACCCATCAGCCGGACCATCCGGTCATGAAGGCGCTGGTCGCCAATGACCGCGAGGCGTTCTACGACAACGAAATCGAATCGCGCGAGCGTGCCGGCTATCCGCCGTTCGGGCGGCTGGCCGCGATGATCGTGTCTGGCGGCGACCGGCCGACGACCGAGGGATTTGCGCGCAAGATCGCAGCATGCGCACCGATCGACGAGCGCATCCTGGTGCTGGGACCGGCCGAGGCGCCGCTGGCGGTGATCAAGGGGCGTTACCGTTTCCGTTTGCTGGTGAAATCGGCGCGAAACGTCGACCTCTCGCATTATCTGCGCGACTGGCTCGCCCATGCGCCGAAGGCGACGGGGAATTTGAAGCTGGAAGTGGACGTCGATCCGCAGAGCTTCCTGTAGCCACTGGCATCCCCCCACCATGCTATGGTCACCCGATTGATTCGGGAGACCTATGGCCGTGTCGGCGGACGATCTGAGCGCCCCGCTGGGACAGAAACCTGCGCGAACCAAGCGCCGCTTCCGGCTGCCATTTACCGGCACCCAGGCCGCCGCTACGGCGCTTGGCACGTTGCTGCTCGGCTTTGCTGGCGTCGCCATCTTTCAGAAGGACCCGATGGGCGGTGAGCCGATGGCGCGCGTCGCCATCAAGGTGCCGGAAACGGCGGCCCAAAAGCCCGCGGTGACCCCGCCGGTCGATGTCAAACACGGCATGCCGGACACCGCCAGAACCGCCGATACGCCGGGCCAGAAGACCATCACCATCATCGACGGCTCCAGCGGTGCCCGGCAGAACGTGGTGGTCGCCACCGATGGTTCGGAAGGTGCCTCGCCCGACGCACCTGCTGTGATGGTCGGGATCGACCAGAAGCTGCTCGAACAGTCCCGCTACGGCATGGTTCCGATCGCGGCCGGCGGTCTGAAACCGGTCAATGTCTATGCCGCCGGCTCCGAGGCCGAGCGCGCCAGGGCAATGAAGACGCCGAGCATCGCCATCATCATCGGCGGCCTTGGTGTCGGCGCAGCCAAGACCGTTGAGGCCATCATGAAACTGCCGCCGGCAGTGACACTGGCCTTCACGCCCTATGGCTCCGATCCCGGCAAGCTGGTGGAGCGCGCCCGCGCGCAGCGTCACGAGGTGCTGCTGCAGTTGCCGCTGGAGCCGTTCGACTATCCCGACAACGATCCCGGCCCGCAGACCCTGCTGGCCTCGGCGACGCCGGAGCAGAACATCGACCGCATGATGTGGCACCTGAGCCGCTTCCAGGGCTATGTCGGCGTCGGCAACTTCATGGGTGCCCGCTTCATTGCCACCGATACGGCCATGCAGACGGTAGCCAAGGAGGCCAACAAGCGCGGTCTGGCGCTGTTCGACGACGGCTCGTCCTCGCGCAGCGTGGCGCCGGCCGCGGCCGAAGCGCTGGGCATGCCGTTCGCGCGCGCCGATGTCACCATCGATGCGGCGCCGAATTCGGCCGAGATCGACAAGGCGCTTTCAAGGCTGGAAGGCCTCGCAAAAGAACGCGGCTTTGCCGTCGGCGCAGCCTCCGCTCTGCCGATTTCGATCGAAAAAATAGGCACTTGGGCGAAAACCCTGGAATCGCGAGGGATCATGCTGGTGCCATTGACAACCGTGATGCTGAAATCAAAATCTAGCTAGCGTTGGAGGCTGCGGTTCGGATTGATCGGAGCGCGACACGGCCTCAGGGGGACGCAAGACGGCCAGCGCGGCCAGGAAGCGATGGAATGACGCGATACGAAGATCTGCCTTACCGAACCTGTGTCGGCGTCATGCTGCTCAACCCTCAGGGGCGCGTTTTCATCGGCCGGCGCGCCGGTGGCATCGAGCATGTCGACGACATGCATGTCTGGCAGATGCCGCAGGGCGGCGTCGATCCCGGCGAGGACACCTGGGAAGCCGCCAAACGCGAGCTTTATGAAGAGACTAGCGTGAGATCCGTCGAGAAGCTCGGCGAGGTGCCGGACTGGCTCATCTACGACATCCCCCGCACCGTGGCCGGCCGCGCCTGGAAGGGGCGCTACCGGGGCCAGCGCCAGCGCTGGTTTGCGCTGCGCTTCACCGGCGACGAGAGCGAGATCAACGTCGTGCAGCCGCCGCATGGCCACAAGGCCGAGTTCGTCAGCTGGCGCTGGGAGCCGATGAAGAATCTTCCCGAATTGATCGTGCCGTTCAAGCGGCCGGTCTATGAGCGCGTGGTGAAGGAATTCGCCGGCCTCGCCGGCGAATAAAGACGTAGGCCGGATTTGGCCAACGGGTCGCGCGAAGCGTGCCCGATGATAAACTCCGCCGTAATCCGCCATTCTTCGCCCATACACTCGGCCGACGGATGACGCCTTCGGCTAGTCCGCCGTGCGGCGGAGGATACATATCTTGACCGACACCCGCCCCTATCGCCCCAATGTGGGCATCGCCCTGTTCAACCGTGACGGTCATGTCCTGATCGGCCGCCGTTTCAAGGATGATGGGCCGGAGATCGTCCTGCCCGGCCTCGAATGGCAGATGCCGCAGGGTGGCGTCGATCCCGACGAGGATTTTCGCGTCGCCGCGATGCGCGAATTGTGGGAGGAGACCGGGGTCACCCACGCCGATTATCTCGGCGAAACCGACTGGATGACCTACGACTTCATCCCGCACGACGACCCCACCCATCGCTTCGCGCGGTTTCGCGGGCAGCGGCAGAAATGGTTCGCGCTGCGCTTTACCGGCGCCGATGCCGAGGTCGATCCGCTGACGCCCCGCAACGGGCAACCAGCAGAATTCGACGCCTGGCGCTGGGAGCGGCTCGACCGCGTTGCCGATCTCGTGGTGCCGTTCCGGCGCGAGGTGTATCAGGCGGTGGCGCGGGAGTTTGCAGGGTTTGTGAAAGCGTAGGGCGGATTAGCAAAGCGTAATCCGCCAGCCGATTGTATGTGGCTGGCAACGGCGGATTACGCCTTCGGCTAATCCGCCCACCGTAATCAGGTCGATCAGTCGCAGGACATCACGCCGCAGCTTTGCGACCTCACACTGCCCCGATCGTTTCCTACCTCATGCCGCGAAGCAAACGAGGAAAGAGACGATGTTCGATCCCAAGAGCCTGCTGGACCAATTGATCGGCGGGCAGAACCAGGCCGGCCCCGGCGGCCAGCAACGCGGGCCTTTCGGCCAGAGCGGCGGCGATCTGCTGCAACAGGCCGGCAATTTTCTCGGCGGCTTCGGCGGCGGCGCCCTGAGCGGCGGGCTTGCCGGTGTTCTCCTGGGCTCCAAGGGCGGTCGCAAGATCGCGAAGAACGCGCTGACCTATGGCGGCCTCGCGGTCGCGGGCGCCCTCGCCTATCGCGCCTATCAGAACCATCAGGCCGGCAAACAGGCTTCGCCGGTCGCCGCAGCCGATACCCCGCTGTTGCCGCCGCCAAGCGATACGCCATTCAATCCGGCACAGCCCGCCGAACAACAGACGCTCGCCCGCAACCTGCTGCGCGCGATGATCGCTGCAGCCAAGGCCGACGGGCATATCGATGCGACCGAGCAAGCCAACATCTTCGCCCAGATGGACAGGATGACCCTCACGGCGGAGGACAAGGCGTTTGTGATGGATGAACTGCGCCGACCGCTCGATGTCGATG
>JAEXHR010000144.1 GCA_023449855.1 Pseudomonadota bacterium
CCTCTTCGGCCCTATCGGGCACATCCCGCCCGCTGAAGCCGAAGACAATTACTATGCAGCCCTCGAGAACCTCGATATGGCTGCATAGCCCAATGAAAACTGCCTCCTGAAAACCCGGGGCGCTTCAATTTCTTCTAGTTGCCATGTTACCTTGCCCCTGCTTAGGCCGAAGTCTCGGCGTTGGTTTCAGAGTAGCAAGAACGAGAACGCTGCGTCCAATAGGCCGGTTGTATACTTTCGATACTCGTGATGTATGGGCGATGGCACCCTGTCAAAGCTCGAGGCTTGATTTGCGACGTGCTGGATTACCTCACTTTTCCTCGCATCGAGGATGGACTACAACAATGTGTATACGCACGGCAGCCTTGGCGCGTTGGCACCCGCCGAGTGTACGAACTGCCCCTGCCAAGGGCATATGAACACCAAAGCATCGGTCAGCGACCTGAAAACGGGGAGCGGGTCACGCCTGCCCAAACCGTAGCGGGAGTTTCTAAATTACCGGCCTGTCACGCACATCCGGAATACGCATCTTGCCTCACTACATCAGGAATACAATTGCCGTCGCTCTGACGGCAACATGGGACGCAACTTATGGAATCAATCGGGCGCGATTTGCGCGAGATGCAACGTGTTCCCCTTTCAGCGACTCATGTCGCGGCCTTGCAAGCCGTTGGCACGGTCCGCAGCTATCCTGCTGGCGCGTTCGTCGCACGAGCCGGGGAGCCCGCCAACCGCTTCGTCTATGTCGAAGAAGGCGAGATCGAGGTCGTGAACCCATTCACTGACGAGCGACATATCGCATCCACCCTCGGGCCGACGCAGTTTATGGCGGAAATTGCGTTCCTGAACGGCGGGAACTGGTCGCTGCCGATGCGAGCCGTCACCAACACCACCGTAATCGAAGTGCCGCGCCCGGACATGCTGCGGTTGATGTCCGAAACCCCCGAGATGTCCGACATCGTCATCACCGTGCTGTCGGCGAGGCGACGTCAGCAACTCGACAGGCGTTACGGCACGCTCGTCCTGATCGGCGAGGAGGCAGATCGGGGGGTGCGCCGGATAGCGGAGTTCGCGAGCCGCAACCGTCTGCCCTACATGTCATATCCGCTCGGAAGTCCGGAGGCGGCGGCTGTTGCGATGGCCTGTTCGGCGTCACCGGACAAGCCGGCGGTGATCTTCGGGCGCGATGTGGTCGTCGCGGACCCGACGCCCGACAAGGTCGCCCGCTTGCTCGGCCTGAACCACGATCTCGTCGACGATGAGGCCTTTGACGTCCTGATAGTCGGCGGGGGGCCTGCAGGCGTGGCCGCAGGCGTCTATGCCGGCGCCGAAGGGCTACGCGCACTGGTGATCGAGGATGTGGCGATTGGAGGCCAGGCGGGCACCTCGAGCCGGATCGAGAACTATATGGGCTTCCCCACTGGAATCTCCGGCGCCGACCTGGTGTGGCGTGGCGAGGTCCAGGCGATGAAGTTCGGCACGCGTTTCGCGATGCCGCGGCGGGTGGTCAAACTGGAACGTCTGGAAGACAACTCGTTCTGCGCAACCTTTGATAACGAGCAGAGGGTCCGCGGGCGGGCCATCGTGGTCGCGACCGGTGTCCAATATCGCCGTCTGCCGATCGATCGGCTCGAAGCGCTCGAAGGGGCGGGAGTCTATTACGCGGCGACAGAAAGCGAGGCGCGCTATATCCGGGATAGCGAGACAATCATCATCGGCGGCGGCAACTCCGCCGGTCAGGCCGCGATGTTCCTCAGCCGCCATGCAAAGCATGTTCGCGTCCTCGTCCGCGGGAGTTCGCTCGCGTCCTCGATGTCGAGCTATCTGTCCAGCCGCCTCATCGCGGACCCGGCCATCACGATCGAATATGGCACCGAAGTCAGCGCCCTTCACGGATCGGGCAAGCTGGAGGCAGTGACGATGCGCGACGTGCATGATGGCTCGACCCGCACGATCAACTCCTGCGCGCTTTTCGTTATGGTCGGCGCGGCCCCCAACACCGCATGGCTTTCCGGACTTGTCGCCCTTGACCCCCATGGCTACGTCCTGATTGGGGAAGAGGTGAACGGTAGCTCTCCCTACGAAACCTCAGAGGCGGGCATCTTCGCGGTTGGGGATGTCCGCGCGGGTTCCGTGAAGCGGGTGGCATCGTCGGTGGGCGAAGGCTCGGTCGTGATCTCCAAGGTCTGGGACCATGTTCGGACCTAGCGCCGCCCGCCCACGGTCCTCGCGCATAATTGTCGGCCCCGCACATCTCGCGCCGGTGCCCATCCTCGATAGACCGGCAGGCGGGGCCCGGCGCCCGGAAGATTTTCGTCACGCTACGCTCCGAGCGGGTCGCGACCACTAGCGGCCTTTTCGATTAGGCCAAGCCGCGCTACGAGCGCCGGCCAGCTCTGTCGAATGTCCTCACGATACTCTTCGCCTCCACTCGCTCGCTGCAACCCGGGGTCGGCGAGCCATGCACATTGTTGAGGGCTGAGCAGCCCGGCAAGAGGCGTGCGGTATGGCACCGCCAGATTGATTTGCGTGCGTTGGGCCGGTGTCAGAGGCAGGTGGCGGGCAGTGTGCTTGCGCAGGTAGAATTGCGGCTCGCGATCGTGCTCAAACGAACCGCCTTGGAGCGGATTAAACCCCTCTTCGCTGGCATAGGCGTCCAGTTCGGAACGCAAGGCCGCACGTGGGTCGAACTCCACCCGCACCACTTCTTCTCCGTCGATCCAGCCAGCTTCGGTGACAATTACCGCGGGATGCTGGGCGAGGCTCGTTTCGCCCGACCAGAAACATGGCGTCGTATAAAGTGCGTTTTCGGTAAGGCCACTTTCGACGAGCAGATCGCGCGCCAGCAGCCGGAAGTAACCGGGCAAGTTCTCGCCGACGCATTCGAGAACGGCAGTGATCTTCTCGTGCAGCCCAAGTGCATCATAACGGTCGGCCAGTTTGGGCACGATCTCAGTCCCGTCCGGCCCGAGGAAGCGCACCACCGGGTTGTTCCACGATGGCTCGCCAAAACGCCGCAGGATTCCGGCATCCTTGCCTGAGTGGTTGTTGAAGATAGCCACCGGAATGAAGTGAACCGAAATCAGTTCTGCCATCAAGGGATGGGTGAGAACATCCTGCCCAAAGTTTACGCATGTCGAGCAGCCAGGCACCTCCTGAAATAACAGGAGAATAGGTTTGCCTTGTTCGGACGCAGCCGTGAGGCCGCGCTCAAAGTCGCGCAGCCACGCGACATCGCCGAGCTCTTCATGCTCGCGAAACGAAACTAGGTTGTTTTGCATATCGGTAATTTAGTGACGCCATCATGCGGTACAATGCTGTTAGGTTGCCAGACCGTGGGCGGAGGCGGCAAGCTGTCGATCAGACCTCTCAGGCCCACGCTATAGCCCTCCCGGAGCGCGACCCAATATGCGTCGTCGGACCTCACCGTGACGAGGCTGGCGCCAGAGAAGCTGTCCGCCCGGTAGAGCATCACGTCGAGGGGTAGGCCCACGGAGAGATTGCTGCGGATCGTGGCGTCGAACGACAGCATCGCGAGCTTGGCCGCGTCGTCGAGTGAGCTCAACGAGGTCAGAGCGCGATCGAGGATCGGCTTGCCATACTTGGTCTCGCCGATCTGCAGAACGGGCGCGCGGTCGGTCGCTTCCACGAAATTGCCGGCCGAATAGATCTGGAAGAGGCGCGGCGGCTGGCCAGCAATCTGCCCTGAGACAAGGAAGCTGGCGCCAGGATCGCCGTAGGGCGTCACGAAGGCGCGGTCATGCGCGATCGCCACCCGCAGCTGCTCGCCGACAACCTGCGCCACCTCGAACATCGTTCTGCAGGCTTTGACGTCGAGAGCTGGGTCGCCGCCGCCAAACGCCTCGCGCAGCGTCGTGATCACCGCCTGTGTCGTGGCGAGGTTCCCGGCGGACTGAATGGCAACGATGCGGTCCGGCGCCGGCGGCATCAAGCTGAGCTTAGTGACCTCGGCGATCTGGTCAAACCCGGCATTGGAGCGGGAGTCCGATGCGAGCAGCAGGCCCTCTTCGACCAGAATACCGAGACAATAGGTCACAAGCGTCCTCGAAGGTATGGGCGATGAAGGCTGAAGGTGTGCCTAAGTTGCCCAACACCGAGGCTGGTGGCTAAGCGCAACCCAAGGGTTTCCGACAGGTTCGCAGCGGAATTGGCCGTGAATGGCCGGTGGAGCGCGCTATCATGATATCTCATGCCAAACGCATCGGACCCCGGTGTCGTGCTCTGCGACGCGATCAACATGCTTGGCGACGGATTCCTTGGTAGCATCGAAGCGTTCGCGATCGGTGCCCACCAGCCTCAAGGAGAGGCTGTCGCCGTCTGCGGTCAATACGAGCTCGCCACCGGGAAGCTGGATTTCGGCTGTCAGCGTATCATATCGAACCGGATAGGTGTGAACCCACGCCTCAGCGAGTTTCGTCAGGTATCGACTTGATTCAATCGTAGCGATACGTGCCTCGGCCTCGATCATCTAGAAACTCCCGGTGTTCGTTTGGACGCATACCTCGTGGTCAGCGCCGCCGTTCTTCTGTGAGCGTTTCACTGCCGGCCCTCGACGATAAAGGCGCGGTAGCGCGAACCGGCAAAACGGTGGGCAGCGACGGCTTGATAGGCGGGGCTATGATACCATTCATGGGCGGCCTGCATCGTAGGGAACCGCAAGATCACGGCGCCTTCGAAGGGCAGTCCCTCCAAATGCTCCATCGCGCCATAAGCGGCGAGAAAGGTCACGTCGTGGCCATCGAAAGATGGGTCGACAACTGCAGCATAGGTGGTGAGTTCATCCGGATCGGTGGTTTCCTCACGCGCGAAGACGACGAACGCTTCCATCATAAAATCCTTTATAAGGTGGGGCCTGCCGGCCATCGACTTTGCGATGGCCTGCCACTCCTCAGGCTGGCAGTTCAAACCCGATTTTCTGGAGTGCCTCGACGCAGGCATCCTGGTCCTGCTGATAAGTGCCTCCGGAGATGCCTATCCCACCGATCAACTTGCCGTCCTCGAGGATCGGATATCCGCCACCAACAGCGACCATTCGGGGGCGATAGGCCAGCGGCGCCACTTTGGGATCGTTGCTCACATAGTCGTTCCAGACATGGGTCGGAAAACCAAACGAGGCGGAACTCCAAGCCTTGTCGACAGCAACATCGACAGTGAGGAACGGCGCGTCGTCGGTGCGCTCGAACGCGCGCAGGTTACCGGTAGCGTCGACGACAGCGACGGCAGCCGGGATGCCGATTACACGTGCCGCGGCGATCGCCGCGTCGATGAGGGCGACTGCGGTTTCGCGATTGATGGACGCGGTGGCTATGGATTTGGTCATGGGATTTCCTTCGACAGGGTTGGTTCGCCCGGCGTTCATGGGGTTGAAAAAGATGCGGCGTCAGTGGTCATCAGAAGCCTTCGAGGACAATCTTGCCTCTTGCCGCGCCACTCTCGCTCAGTGCGTGTGCCGCCTTCAGATTGGCAGCATTGATCGGCGACAATTTCTCGGTCAGCGTCGTGCGAATTTTGCCGTCGTCCACCAGCGCCGCCAGCGCATTGAGGATCTTACCCTGCTCAGCCATGTCGGGTGTACCGTAGAGCGACCGTGTGAACATCAGTTCGTGATGGATGGACACGGCCTTGCGCTTGAACAGCATGACATCGAATGCCTTAGGATCATCGATGAACGCGAACCGTCCTTGCGGGGCGATCAGTTCTGCGATTTCCGGGGCATGCTGCTCGGTATGCGTGGTCGAGAACACGAAAGCAGGAGCGCCGATGCCGAGCTCCACGATCTGTGCCGCGAGTGGCCGAGAATGGTCGATGACGTGGTGCGCGCCGAGCCCTTTCACCCACTCCTGGGTTTCTGGTCTAGATGCGCTGGAGATGACCGTGAGATCCGTGCGTTGTCGCGCGATCTGAACGGCGATCGACCCGACCCCGCCTGCCCCACCGATGATGAGGATCGCCGGCGCCGCACCGGGAACTAGCTTGGTCACGTCCAGGCGATCAAACATCGCTTCCCACGCCGTCAACGTCGTTAGCGGCAGCGCCGCCGCTTCCGCCCAGTCGAGCGACGCGGGTTTACGACCAACGATCCGTTCGTCGACGAGATGAAACTGCGCATTGGTGCCGGGTCTTATGAGCGATCCGGCATAATAGACCTCGTCGCCCACCGCGAATTGCGTGACGTCGGGGCCGACCTCCCGCACGATTCCGGCCGCATCCCATCCTAACACCTTACAGTCACCATCAGCGGGCGGCGTGCTGCTGCGGACCTTGTAGTCTACCGGGTTGACCGAGACGGCCTTCACCTCAACCAGGATATCGCGTCCTGCAGCGATGGGCTGAGGCAGATCGATGTCGACCAGCGAGGAGTCCTCGGTGATGGGTCCCGGAATCTTATAACCAACGGCTTTCATCAGTGTCTCCAGTCTGCTGTATCCCAGGCTCTTGATCGACCAGATCGCGAGTTCTTCCGAATTCCCTTCGGAATTCAGAGATTTCGCGACCTGGACTATGAAGCTGCGGGTGCATTATTTCCAATAGCGACGAGACATAGTTTCCATACCTCAGCCGCTGTTCGGTTCCGGGGGCTGAGATTTTCCGAGCACGAAGCCGCGTGCTGACAATTGTTGCGTGCTACGCGGCGTGGTCATCGTCAACCGCAATGGGCTGTGGTGGCAGCGATGCAGCGAAGGACTATCTGTTCAAGTCAGGTCCGGTCTGCTGTCTGCAGCCGCCCTTGGAACCAATGCTTGACCGCCAGCGCAGCCATGATGGTCGCTAGCATAACGAGATAAGCGACCAACCCGCCGACGGAGAGTGCCGGCAATGCAGCTAGAATGAGACCGTCATTCCCGCCAGGGATGACCGCCGCCCCCAATCCCATGAGAAAGCCGCCCGCGATCGTTTTCGCGGCGTCACCGATCGATACTCTCTGCGTACGCCACCGCTTGCGGCGATGCGCTGCGGCAACTGCGCCGACGATTGTAGCGGTCACCGTCAGGGCAGCCACATCGTTTTCGAGGCGCATCGCAAGCGGCAGGCTGCGGTGGACCAAATCCGGGTAGCTCCAGGAGGGCGCAGTCACATAGAGCGCACCCCCGGTAGCACCAAGGACGATCATCGATAAACCGAGTGGCCATTGCCCCGGCTGGCGAACAACCCCGGTACGCAGGACGAATGCAAGCGCGATAGCCAGCGTTCCCGCAAAAGCGGCAAGAGCGCTGTACCCAGTCATGCTCGGCGCCGACAATATGCTGCCTTGGACATGTCTGATCTCGTCGAGTCCGATACCGTCGGCCACGAAGAAGCCGGCGGCGAGACCGACCGGAAGGACGATAAGCCGAACCTCTCCTTCTCCGAGGCGGCCGAGCGCGCCGAGCAGGCAGGCGTCGTTGATCGTAGCGCCGATTCCGAAAACTACCGCCCCGACCAGCAAGGTGCCGCTAACGCCCACGGTGCCAGCCAGCATGGCCGACCCAGCGTCAAACCATACTAACGGTACGCCAACGAGGCCCGCAGTTGCCGAGGCCGCCAGAAGACCGACGAATAGACGGGGCCGACGACGAAGAAGGATCTCGTGCGCCGTAGCGACAGTGCAAGTCCCGCCTTGGTTGACCGAGTAGCCCATCCAGAACGCGAGCACGCAGACGATGAGCGTGGTCACGTCGGAAAGCTATCATGTAACAGAGCGGAAGGGTGAATCTGGCACCTGTCCCCAGGGTTCAAGCCGAGCACGACCGGATCATCAGAAATCGTCTCACAAAGCGTTCGCCAGACGTCTTCAGCTTGTTGGAAGGTCGATGTTCGGGAAGCATTCGTCGGCACGCAGTGGCCTGGTGCCTTCATGGCACCGGAAACGGTCGACGACGCCCTGAAAGAGATCGGCCCATTTGGGGGAGGTCTCTCTAACGTCTGCCGGGAGGTCCAATAGGGCTGCATTTATCATGACCCGGATATGCGCCTGTAACGCTGTTGCGAAGGTATAAAAACTATAGCGACAGGGTATTGGGAAATCAGGCCGGCCTGGCGTTATAGTTCACGTGCAATCATCACGTTTCATTATGAGCGAGATCATAGCTATTTGGATAGAGCATTCGGTGCTTTAAGTTTCAGTCAATCGGTCCCGTTCGGCAGTAGCGCGTGCGAAGATCTTGTATGAGACGCTGAACTGAAGCCGGTTCCGATCTGTCGTGCCAAGAAAGGGATTCGTTATGGTCACCAGAGGATTCAGCGGCCGCGGCTCGGGCGGCGACCAATCAAAGCGGATCCCGCCAGGTCAGCATCTCGTTGAGAATTTTCCCGTCCTGTCAGCCGGACCCACGCCGAACGTGGAGCCCGCCGATTGGAAATTTACCGTTAAGGTCGGCCCGAAGCCCGTCAAAGTGTGGACTTGGAGCGAATTCAACGCACTTCCGAAGACCAAGGTGACCCGAGACATTCACTGCGTCACCTCCTGGTCCAAACTGGACACCGCCTGGGAGGGCGTACTCATCGAAGACATCCTCGCAGATGCAGGGCTCGATCGACCCACCGATTTCGTCTTGGCGCACAGCTACGATGGCTATTCGACAAATGTCCCGCTGGCGGATCTGCTGTCAGGGAAAGCGATGGTCGCCCTCAACTATGCGGGCAAGCCGCTTCCCCGCGATCATGGAGGGCCGGCGCGTCTTCTAGTTCCGCACCTCTACTTCTGGAAGTCCGCCAAATGGGTGAATGCGCTGCAGTTCACGACGCGTGACGAGGCCGGCTTCTGGGAGCTGCGCGGCTATCACATCTACGGCGATCCATGGCGCGAGCAGCGATACACCAATGACTGAATACGGGGCGCAGATCGTGTCGTGGCAGTCATGCGTGATCGACGAGATCGTCCAGCAGACACCGAGCATCAAGAGCTTTTTCCTGCGGTTGAGCAAACCGTTTGCGCACATCGCAGGTCAGCACGTCGATGTCCGGCTGACCGCACCGAATGGCTACAGTGCGATGCGCAGCTACTCGATCGCGTCGTCGACAGCCTCGTCTCCAATCATCGAGCTGGCCATTGAGCGCCTGCCGGATGGCGAAGTTTCGTCCTTCTTTCACGATATCGCGGCGATCGGCGACGAAATCGAGCTTCGTGGTCCGCTCGGCGGCCATTTCCTGTGGCCCGAGCCAGCCTTAGACGCCGTGCTGCTGATCGGGGCAGGCTCCGGCCTCGCGCCGTTGATGGCAATGATCAGGCAACGCCGCGCACTAAAACCGGCCGTGCCAACAGCGCTACTCCTGTCCGCACGGACGGCGGAGGACGTTCTCTTTTCAGAAGAGCTTCATTCGATCGAAATCGGCGACGCGGCGTTCGTCTTGGCACTGGCGATTACGCGAGAGAGCCCGATCCGCGACTCGGACTTCGGGCGACGGATCGATAGCGTGATGGTCCAAGAAATTGTGGCCCGGCTTCACCGAAGGCCCACACAAGTTTTCGTTTGCGGGTCCAACGGTTTCGTCAACATCGCGACCGAAGGCGCGCTGCTGGCAGGATTAGACGCCTCCATTATCAAAACCGAGCGCTACGGTGGCTAGCCGCGCAAGCCGCCTCTCGTCCCGCCGATCGCGGATGTGCAGCGCAGCAATAGTTTGGAGATCAGTATGAGCCGCTTTGCCGAACCCGTCTTCATCGCCGCCGGCCTTCGGACGCCCTTCGGTCGAGGTGGAGGAGCGTTGGCCGCTTACGATGCCGTCTCGTTATCCGTGCCTGTTGTACAGGCGATGGCGGCGCAGGCGGAGCCCGATCTCCTCGTCTGGGGAACCGTGATCCCGAATTTGGGGTGGAGCAATATTGCTCGCGAAACCTGGCTTGACGCCAAGCTCAATCCGACTGTTCCGGCGTTCTCCGTTGTCCTGGCATGCTCGACAAGCATGACGGCGACTTTCGCTGCAGCAGGGATGCTGGGCGCTGGAACCGATCTCACTATGGTCGGCGGGTCCGAAGTCATGAGCAGGCCGTCAATCGCCCTGACGGCTGATGCGTCAAAGCGGCTCACTGACCTCTTCGCGCAGGATGCGACGGCCGCGCTTGCCGCTCTCCAGTCCCTTACCCCTCGCGATTACGCGCTCCCTACAAAGGGCTGGGCCAACCGGATCACCGGAAGGACGATGGGTGATCATATGGAGGAGACCGCCAAGGCTTGGCGGATTTCGCGCGAGGCGCAGGATGATTGGGCCCTTAAGAGCCATCAGCGGGCAGTCGCTGGTTGGGAACGTGGCTTTTTCGATGACCTCGTGATTTCGCTGCCTGAGCTGGCGCGCGATGCCAACCCACGCGCCGATACGTCGGCCGAGCGGCTCGCGGCACTCAAGCCCGCCTTCGATCGTGATAGTGGGAAGGGAACTCTGACTGCCGGCAACAGCTCACCGATTACCGATGGAGCCGCCGGGTGCTGGGTCGCCACAGAGGCGGGCGTAGCACGACTGCCGCGGGGCACCCCCTTTGCGCGGCTCATCGACTACGAGGTGTCGGCCGTCGATTTCCACACCGAGGGCCTGCTAATGGCGCCCTCCTATAGCATTCCGCGCCTTCTTGCGCGGCATCAACTTAGCTTTTCCGACATCGCACTCTGGGAAATCCACGAAGCCTTCGCAGCACAGGTCCTCGCAAACGTTGCAGCTATTACCGATCAGGAGTGGGTGCGCGGAACAGCCGGTGTCCCGGCGGCCATGGGCGACTTCGACTGGGACCGCGTCAATCCCAACGGGGGCTCGGTAGCCATAGGTCATCCGTTCGGTGCCACAGGCGCGCGCGACCTCAGCCAAGCGGTGAAGGAACTTTGGGCCATGCCGCCCGGATCGCGGGGAATCGTCAGCGTCTGTGCCGACGGTGGTCAAGGTACAGTAGCGCTTCTCGAACGCCCCTGATCGGAGATCAACCAAATGAAAGGTGTCCGCATCCACGCGCTTGCTGAGGGAACGAGCATTCCCATCAACCGTGCAGCGGGCCTGGTCGACAGGACGAATTACCAGGGTGCGCGCCAAGTTACCGTCGCCTCAAGCAGGGCGGTGCGCGTCGCGGTTGAGTGCACATCCCCCCTTTTTGATGGCCGCAGCCCATGAGCCCGGGCCAGACAGCCCGCAAACTACACCCCGTAAGGAAATACGAGAGGATATTCAGTTGGTCATCGCAGTCTGGAAAGACACCACCATCGCCACAAGCGAGGAGACAGTCGTCTTCGAAGGAAACCACTACTTCCCACCTTCCGCTGTCGACCGGACCCTGCTCGAGGCGAGTGCGCACACGTCCGTCTGTCCGATCAAGGGCACAGCACGATACTTCAATATCCGCGTTGGCGACGCGCTCAACGCCAACGCGGCCTGGACCTATCCCGAGCCAAATCCGGTCGCAGAGACTATCCGGGATCACATCGCCTTCTGGAAAGGCGTGAAGGTTGCATAGCAGCCGAGACAGATGGCTCCGCTGATGGCCGCGCCGCTTCACACTCGCTTTCTCGATCATCTGGCGCGCGGAATCGAAGCCCTGCAGTCGTCGGGGGACCTTCCAGCCGGCATCGAGCCGAATGGACTGACCGTGGAACGGCCGCACGACCCAGCGCATGGCGATCTATCGACTAACGCGGCGATGGTATTGGCAAACCTCGCCGGCGCTCAACCGCGCCCAATTGCCGAGAAGCTGGCGGAATGGCTGGCCACTCTGGATGAGGTCGCAGAGGCGACAGTTGCAGGCCCGGGCTTCATAAACCTTCGGCTGACCGACCAGGCCTGGCGAGATGAACTGGCGGTCATCGCGGAGCAGATGGATCGCTATGGGAGATCGGCGCTCGGCGCCGGTAGGACAGTGAACATCGAGTTCGTCTCCGCCAACCCGACCGGTCCGATGCACATGGGGCACTGCCGCGGGGCGGTGGTCGGAGATGCGCTCGCCAACCTGCTCGCGTTCTCCGGCCACCGCGTCATACGCGAATACTACGTCAACGACGCCGGCGGGCAGGTCGACATTCTCGCTCGCTCGGCACACCACAGATATCGCGAAGCGCTGGGCGAAAGCGTCGGCGAGATACCGGAAGGCCTGTATCCCGGCGACTATATGAAGCCGGTCGGTGAGGCGCTGGCAGTCGAATTCAGTGACCGCTATGTCGACGCCCCGGAGACGGCCTGGCTGGCGATTTTTCGCGCGCGGACCGTCGCCGCGATGATGGAGATGATCCGCGAGGACCTGTCACTGCTCGGGATACGTCACGATCGCTTCTCGTCGGAGGCGAGTCTCGTCGCTGCTGGAAAGCCCGACGCCGCCGAGGCTTGGCTGCGCGAGCGCGATCTCGTCTATAACGGCGTCCTCGAGCCGCCGAAGGGCGAAGTGCCTGAAGACTGGGCACCGGTCGAGCTTTCGCTATTCCGGTCGACGAAATTTGGTGACGATCAGGATCGCCCTATCCGTAAACCGGACGGGAGCTGGACCTATTTCGGTGTGGATCTTGCCTACCACTTCGAGAAAGCGCGCGATGCCGACGAGTTGATCGACATCTGGGGCGCAGACCATGGTGGAACCGTGAAGCGCATCGTCGCGGCGGCCGACGCCCTGACCGAGGGCCGCAAGCGGTTCGACGTCAAGTTGGTACAGATCGTACGGCTCTTGCGTGCAGGCGAGCCGGTCAAAATGTCCAAGCGCGCAGGCACGTTCGTCACGTTAGCCGATGTCATCCGGGAGGTCGGAAAGGACGTCGTTCGGTTCATGATGCTGACCCGCAAGCCGGAAGCGCACATGGAATTCGACTTCGCAACGGTGGTGGAGGCTTCGAAGAGCAATCCGGTCTTCTATGTCCAATACGCCCATGCGCGCATCTGCTCACTTGCGAGCCGCGCGGCCGAGTTTGGCATCGGCCTAGAGGACGAAGCCGATCTTACTCTCCTGGACAGTTCGAGCCTCACTCTCGTGAAGCGTGCGGCAGAATTCCCACGCGTCGTCGAGGCCGCTGCCGCAGCGCGCGAGCCGCACCGGATCGCCTTCTTCCTCGAGGCGCTGGCGTCCGAGTTCCACACACTCTGGAACATGGGAAATGACGACCCGACGCGGCGATTCCTCTATCCGGACAACGCGCCACTTAGCCGATCTCGATTGTTCCTGGCGGCCGCAATCGGACAGGTCATCCGGAATGGCCTGGGACTAATGGGGGTTGAACCGAAGCATCAGCTGGAAAGGGCCTAGTCGAGTGCAGTTTCTGCCATGGGGACGCCGCTGGTGGCTCGAACACGCTGCGCGTCTGCTGAATTGAGATTGGTGGATGTGATGCAGCCTACCGAGTTCGATGCAGCCTTTAGGGGGCTCCCTGAGGGATACAGTCAGGGTGTATATGAAGGCCGGCGTTTCGGCTTGACCGTACGGCGATCCGAGGACGGTCGCCGCAACAGTCTGTTTGCCAGGGAGTTGGGCGGGACCGACATCGTCAGCTTTAACCTGTATCGGCTCTCGTCAGGAAAAATATCGCTCAAGCCGTGTGAGATGTCGACGGAAAAGGTCGTGGCGTTTGTGCTAGGCTTTCGATCAGACGGAATGGAAGGTGAATCCGGCGCCTAACGCTCCGTGCGCGGATGCCTGTCCGTCAGCACTGCGTGCGCCCAAGGGTATCGAAACTATAGTTGCCGGCTATTGGACTTCGCATGGCGATGAACTCATCCTCCAGACTTCGCTGCCCGCGGGTAACCGGTGCTGGCTGTCGTTTAAATCAGGATTGAGAAAGTAGAACCGATGACGAAAACTGGTGCTGCCGCCCTTCCGACACCTTCCGATCTCGACGGGTGTGCAACCATGACTGTCGCGGACGCCCTGAGGGTCATTCTGGCTGACGCCTATGCGATCTACCTGAAAACGAAGAGCTTCCACTGGCATGTCTCTGGCCCCTATTTCAGGGACTATCACCTTCTCCTTGATGAGCAGGCCGCAGAGATCCTTGCTGTCACCGACGCGATCGCCGAGCGCGCCCGGAAGACGGGCAACACGACCATTCGTTCAATAGGCGATATCGCCCGCCACCAGACGATCAAGGACAATGATGCCGAGTTCGTCACCCCGCAGGACATGCTGAGCGAGCTCCGCGCCGACAATCTCCACCTGGTCGCGTTGCTTCGTAGCGCCAAGGATGTAGCGGACGCGGCGAAGGACAATGCGACTTCGGGCCTGATCGATTCCTGGACCGACGAGGCGGAGCGCCGTGCGTGGTTCCTCTTCGAAGTCAGCCGTTAAGTCTGCGCCTCCGTCGCGACCGAAGTGCATGCCGGATCCACAGCGACGGCCCATGCCCCGTCGTTCATGCATCAGGCGCATTCCTCGTCCTGGCCCGCCGTGTATGGACGTTCGCGCGGCCGGCGAGTGATGCGGTTGCGTCCGCATCGCGCCGCCGGCGGCGCGTTGGGCGAGCCAATCCGTGCGACCGTGAATTCCTGACAGAAGGAGTAGGACAGTGCGTCTTGCAATGATCGGCCTCGGCCGGATGGGTGCCAATATCGCGCGTCGGCTTATGCGCGGTGGTCATGAGATCGTCGCCTTCGACCGCGACGCTGCCGCAATTGCTACGCTCGCCAGTGAAGGCGCCACCGGAGCGATTTCGCTTGAGGAAGTCGTCGCCAATCTCGGAGCCCCACGGATTTTCTGGGTGATGCTTCCGGCGGGCGTTGCCACCCAAAGCACCGTCGACGAGCTGATGGAATTGGCGGAGCCTGGCGACATCATTATTGACGGCGGCAACAGCTTCTACAAGGACGATATCAAACGTGGTGCGACGGCAAGGGAGAAGCAGCTCCACTATGTCGATGTCGGCACGTCGGGCGGGGTGTGGGGACTCGACCGCGGCTATTGCATGATGATCGGAGGCGACCGGGAGACCGTCGACCTGCTTGATCCGATCTTCGACACGCTTTCGCCGGGTTATGGCGCGATCCCCTGCACGCCGGGGCGAAACACCCCGGGCGACCGCGCCGAGCGCGGCTATATCCACGCCGGCCCGACCGGAGCCGGCCATTTCGTCAAGATGGTCCACAATGGCATCGAATACGGCCTGATGCAGGCCTATGCCGAGGGCTTCGACATCCTCAAGAGCAAGTCTTCGGAACGGCTCGCGCCCGAGGAACGCTTCGACATCAACCTGACTGACGTTGCCGAGGTCTGGCGTCGCGGCAGCGTGATTTCGTCGTGGCTGCTCGACCTGTGCGCGATTGGCCTCGTCAAGGATCCGATGCTTGAGCAATTCACCGGCCAGGTTTCGGATTCGGGCGAAGGCCAGTGGACGATCGACGCGGCAATGGAGGAAGCCGTCCCGGCCTATGTCCTGTCTGCGGCCTTGTTCGCACGCTATCGCAGCCGCGTCGACCACACCTTTGGTGACAAGCTTCTCTCGGCAATGCGCTTCGGCTTTGGTGGGCATGTCGAGATGCCTCAATGAGAGGGCGCCCGCGCGCCAACAGCGCCGCCGATCCGCTTATCGCAGGCAACGGCTGCAATCGGTGAGCATTGGCATGAGCGCCGAGCCGATCCGCCTGCTTGTCTCGGATATCGACGGCACTTTGGTCCGCCGCGACAAGAGCCTCTCCGACGGCGTGGCCGCCGCGGTTCAGCGCGTCCTCAACGCAGGTATCCCGGTGAGCCTGATCAGCGCCCGCCCCCCAAGCGGGATGCTGTGGATCGCGGAGCGTTTGGGCTTGGAAGGGCCAATCGCCGCATTTAACGGTGGTACGGTGGTGATGCCTGACGGCCGTATTGTTTCGGAAGAGCGACTCGATCCCGCAACCGCGGCGGCAGCCCTCGCAATGATCGATCGCGCCGGGGTCACGCCCTGGCTGTTTTCCGATGGCAAATGGTATGCGCGCGACCGCGACAATTCGAACCTTGCCCGCGAAAAGCTAGCCGCCGGTCTTGAGCCGATCTTCGACGAGGATCTCGCAGCGCATCTCCATCATGCCGACAAATTGGTCGGCGTCAGTGCCGACCATAATCTGCTTGCGCGTATCGAAGGCGAGACTCGGGCAGCGCTCGGCGAAAGCGCGACCGTTGCGCGCTCGCAGCCATATTACCTCGATATCACCGGGCCCGGTGCCAATAAGGGAGCCGGTGTCGCCAGACTCGCCGCAGCCTATGGCGTACTTCTGTCGGCGGTGGCTGTGCTCGGCGACCAGGGTAATGATCTGCCGATGTTCGCGCGCGCCGGGATGTCGGTGGCGATGGGCCAGGCGCCCGAGGCGGTCCGCGCCGCGGCGAGCCATGTCGCGCTTTCGAATGAGGAGGACGGCGTCGCTGATGCGATCGACCGCTTCGTCTTGCCGGCGGTGGGGGCATAATCAGCCCGCTGCGCCACTTCAGGATGTCGGTGTAGCCACACCTCTAAGGGAAAGACTCAGCCAAACACCCTCCCGTGTTCGTCCCGGCAGGCCCGTTGGTGGGTTCTCGCTCGCTCGCAGTTAGCCTGCACGACGTTCCCGGCAGGATCTATTGGCCGTCCGACCTTAACCAGCTCCCGCCAACGCCCACGCAAAGGTCAGCATCGCAGCGGCGCCGAGCGCGCATCTGACGTTGGGTCGACGCCGTGGCTGAGAAGAACCCGATGACGGGCACAGGAACTACCAACCTGCCACTCTATTTCCGGCGTCATTCAAATGCCCGGTAGGCTCCGCGTTGCAAGGGGAACGCTATTTTCAGGAAAGGCGGGCCTGTAGGTCGGTGAGAAGCCAACTGCCCGCTCGGCCAAGCGGGCGGTCGCGCATGTGTGCTGCGTAGATCGTTAAAGGTCCCGACGCGCGGGCGGGGTCGTCTTCGATCTCCAGTCGGACCAACCGTCCTGCGGTCAGAAGCGGTGCCACTAGCTGTTCCGGCATCCGGCACCATCCCAAGCTGGCAGTCAGGAAATCCATTCTCCGGCCTAGTTCAACGAAGCGCCACACCTTAGTGCCGACGATTCCGTAGCTGGGTCCATCGGGAGCGGACGGATCGGACAACACGAGCTGGACATGCTCGCCAAGGTCGGCCCGTGTCGCGGGACGACTGAGTTGCGCAAGCGGATGCTCCGCCGCAACTACAGGGATCAAATCGATGGCCAGCAGCGGCAGCGCGACGAGATCCTCGGGTACGCCCGGCAGCAGGACGCAGAACGCCAGTGCCGCATCACCCCGACGCAGACGGCGCTCGGCACCGCCCAGCCCCTCCGTCGAGAAGCTGACCGGCAGATAGGGGAAAGCCGCGCGCAAGGCATGCAGGCTGTCGATGAAGGCGGCGGACGGAACAAGCGGATCGATGGCGACCGCCAGTTCGGCTTCGACGCCGTCGCGCGTGCTTGCCGCAAGCGCCTCGAAATGCGCGGCACCCGCAAGGACGCTGCGGGCTTGTGCGACGAGAGCACGGCCGACATCCGTCAAGCGCGGGCGATGGCCCGATCGATCGAACAGGGTGACGCCCTGAATACTCTCAAGCGTCGCGACTGCCTGGCTGATCGCCGACTGCGCGCGACCGAGCTTGCGCCCCGTAGCCGAGAAGCTGCCGGTCTCGGCAATCGTCACCAGCACGCGAAGTTGATCGAGGGTCAGGCTACCGATCATCCATCATCCTAGCCGATAGAGATGATCACATCTTTATCACTTTCGCTGAGCGCGTCGACCCCACATATTGCCTTTCATGCAACCGAGCTTCTTCATCAATCACGGCGGTGGGCCCTGCTTCTTCCTTGAACCGGGGCCGATGCGCACGACATGGGCCGAGCTGGAAAGCTATCTGAGCAGCTTCATGGCGACGCTCGTCGAACAACCGCGCGCGATCCTCGCCATCTCGGGCCATTGGGAGGAGGCGGTGCCAACCGTCAACGCCGGCTCGCGTCCGCCACTGCTGTTCGATTATAGCGGATTCCCCGATTACACTTACCAACTGACTTGGCCCGCTCCCGGCGATCCTGAGCTGGCGGCACGCGTGCGCGATCTACTGTCGGCGGCGGGGATCGCCAGCGGTAGCGAACCGGCGCGAGGCTGGGACCACGGCATCTTCGTGCCCCTCAAGGTGATGCTTCCGTCCGCCGACATTCCACTCGTGCAGCTCTCGCTGCAACGCGGCCTCGACGCGGCCACGCATCTTGCGATCGGGCGAGCGCTCAGGCCACTGCGCGAGGAAGGAGTGCTGATTCTCGGCAGCGGCCAGACCTACCACAACATGCGCGGATTCTTCGGTGGCGGCGCGGTCGATCCGAAGGCCGAGGCATTCGACGCCTGGCTTCGCGCCGTGATGATCGATGGCGACGCACGCGATGACGCGCTGATCGGCTGGGAACAAGCACCCGGAGCCCGCAACGCCCAGCCGCACGAGGATCATCTGCTCCCGCTGATGGTCGCGGCCGGTGCTGCCTCGGGCGAACCCGGCACCGTCCATTTCCACGGTCACGCACTCGGCAAGCCGATCTCCGGCTTCCGTTTCGGCTGACCAACCTCAAAGGAGTTCCTACCCATGACCAAACTTCTCGTTGTCGAAACCAGCCCGCGCGGCGATCATTCCATCTCGCGTGGCCTCACCCGCCGGTTCGTCGGCGAGTGGCAGGCTACCCACCCTTACGGTGAGGTAATTGAGCGCGACCTGATGGAAACCGAGCTGCCGTTCGTGAACGCGCCGTGGCTCCAGGCCTATTTCACCCCGGCCGAACAGCACTCGCCCGAGATGAAGGCAGTGCTTCGTCTGTCGGACGAGCTGGTCGCTGAGCTGCTGGCGGCCGATCACCTCGTGATCGCGACCCCGGTCTACAACTACAACGCGCCCGCCGCGCTCAAGGCATGGGTCGACCACATCGTACGCAAGGGCGTGACGCTCGGCCTGGACGGCAGCGGCCTCGTGACCGGCAAGAAGGCTACCGTCCTGCTCGCCTCGGGCGGCGTCTACACAGAAGGTTCGCCGATCGCCGACCGGGACATCGCAAGCCAGTATCTCCGGCTCATCTTGAGCGTGATCGGCATAACCGACGTAACCTTTATTGCCGCCGGCAATGCCAAGGCGGTTGATATGGGGCAAATCGGTCGCGACGACTTCCTCGACAGTTTCCAGAGCGAGATAACAGCCGAAGTCGCCTGAGCGATATCGGGGCGGTATGTATTTGGCGTGCCGCCCGATTGCTCGATCCCCACCTCCCTTTCCTGATTAGAGACGGCGGTCCAGACGACCCTTGCAAGTCTCGAAGGTCTCGGCCTCACACCTCTGTTGCTTCCACCACTCGGACCGACACCGCGATCGACGAAAAATCGGTCGATGCGCCGAGAAAGCGCCCGGATACGGGCATGATCTGGCGATTGCTCCGGGCTACCGCGACTGGAACGAGGTTGGCGCCTCCGACGCGGTTATGTGTTGGATCGAAGGTGATCCAGCCAGCGCTCGGCAGGTAGACTTCAGCCCACGCGTGCGTTGACCCTTCATCTCCCAAGTTGGTTTCAGGTGCAAAGAGGTAACCCGAAACGGCTCGAGCACCGAAACCGAGATGGCGAACGGCTTCAATGAACAGAGCCGCGACGTCCCGGCAAGACCCACTTTTCAGGTGCAGTGTTTCGGCCGGCGATTGCGTTCCTTCTTCATCCCGGACGCGATAGGCGACGTCCGCCAACACGCCAGCGCTCAGATCCTTGAGAAGCGAGAGAGTGTCTGTGTTCAGGCCGGCGACGAAGTTCCGGGCCCAAGGTCCAATTTCGTTGGCTCCGGGATCAAGCCAGTCTGGCTCTCGCAACTGCCCAAGATCGATCACGTCGTCGAGCGAATAGGCGAATGGGTACGTATGAGCGCTCGGGTCGATAACGAACGTGGGCCACTGTCCCGCTCGCTGATCAACCAACGCAGTTCCCACGATCGTCAGTTCGGTGGTCGGATTTGAGAAGGATGCGGTTGCGATCAGATTACCGAACACATCCTGCGTCCAGCTGAGACTTGCTTCGGGTGTGCATCGGATCGTGCTCGAAATCGGTGTGACCTCCTGGCTAGCGCGCGGAGTCAGCAAGAGACGGTGATCCTGAAGCGTGACCGGCTGATTGTACGTGTAATGGGTGCTATGCTCGATCCTGAGATGCATGTTAGGGCGCCTTGGTTTGCCGGCGAGCATGCCATAAGGCGGCCAGCGTAAACGACCATCGTATCATCGAAAGCCGGGTTCGCATGCAGATCATCGTTCGCGACAACAATGTCGACCAGGCCTTGCGTGTCTTAAAAAAGAAGCTGCAACGCGAGGGCGTTTACCGCGAGATGAAGCTGCGTCGTCACTACGAGAAACCGTCGGAAAGGCGGGCCCGCGAGCGAGCGGCAGCGGTCAGCCGAGCTCGAAAAGCGGACCGCAAACGTGCGGAACGCGATAGCTGACCCTTGCGGACCGGACACCTTCTCGGGCTGGAATGGGCATGTATTGCCCGGCCATGAGCTCATGTGACCCGGAGCACCTCATTCAGCTCTGCGACCCATCCCTCGACCATTGCGCAGTGCTCGTCTGCAGCGCCACAGCATCGGTCGGCCACGATGCCGGATGGCCATAGTCGAAGCAGGGTCGCTCAACCGGCGAAGCGCGCAGCGGTACGCGCGGCTGACAGCAAACGATGGCACGCGTCATCAACTCAGGGCCGCCCCTTCTTCCTGATCGCCTCAACCAGACGATCAAAGACTGGACGAGCCTCGTGAATCCGATCGACGCTGGTCCGCAAGGGCATCAACGCCGTTTCCAGGTCCTCTTCCTCAAATCCGGATGCGAGAGCCTCACGGTTTATTGGGATGGTCAGCGCCAGATCCCCGGTCTTCGGATCGCAGAGGAAACCCCTGTTGATCAGCTCATCAAGTAAGGCTCCCTCTGACCGCAGCAGCGCTTTCCAATCGCGCTGGCCGATCGCATCGGTGCCGAAGACGAATCTGATGCCCGCACCAGCGAAGCCGGCAATGGTCCCTACCCAGGTTTCCGGTTCATGCCCGTCGATGCACGGCATTGTGCCCAACGAAAACGACAGGTCGAAGTCATCATCCCCCGGATCCCCGGCCATTTTCCACTCCCGTGGCGCCATCCAGAGGGTCTCCGTCAAGTCGGCGACGGCCTCACCGGCCCATCCCAATGCAATACGTCGCTCCTCGAGCATAGCGGCGACGGCCTTTGCCAGCATGGGTTGCATGGTACCGCTTGCGTAGCGGAGCGCCGCTTCCAGTTCGTCGATATGACGCACGATCACGGTGCCGATGGATGGATCGGTCAAGGATATGGCCTCCTAAAAACCACGAACGTGCTCGCCGAAGCTCTCGATAAGCTGCGCTACAAAGGCTCGGCCGCCGTCTCTGTCGCCCGCGACCGAGCGGGCCGCTCTCGCGACATCAAGCCAGGAGCTTGAGGCGATCGCCGGAAGTTCGGTACGAAAAGGCGCCAGCAAGACGACCCATGGCGTTAGACCCTGCAACGTTCCGCGCCGGCTTATCGCCTTGGAATAGCGCTGCAGCTGTTCTGGCCCTAGGGCAGCTCCAATCTTTACCTCGATGCCGACGAGATGGCGGGCGGTTTCGATGACCAGATCGACCCGATCCGCGCCGCCGCCTAGCGGGCATATCTCCGTGGCCACTCGATACCCGCCACCCAGTTCCTTGGACCAGTCGATCGCTGGAATCGCCGTGGCCAAGTATGATGCCGCGAAACGCATAGACGTCTCGCCGCCGAACTCGGACATCCAGAGGCCAGCCAGCGCTGCGGCATTACGGACCTCGTCGCGACGAAGGCTCGCAAGGGTCCATACGTTAATCAGACCGCCGCGTTGCTTCGTCCGGGCAAGCGGCCCTTGAAGCGCTCGGAGAGCAGTCTGAAGATCGTCCAAGGCGTAAAATTGCTTTGGCGCTTGTGGCGCAGGGGCCGGCAGCAATTCTCGCAGCGCGTTAAAAGCCGATTGGAGCACTGCCGGCTCAAGGCGGACGGGCGTCGGGTCACCGGTACTGGAGCGGCTAGCCTCCTTCATCCGATCCGGCCAATCAAGCGGCCGACGGCGCCGGCCTCTGCAGCAAGGTTTCGATTGTAGGCAAGCGGCATGCGCGGGCTTTTCCAGCGCAGGGCGTCCATGATGCCGGCCAGGTCCTCGCCGCTTGCAAAAAGATCCTGGTTGAGCCCGATGCGGGTGGAATGTGCGCTGATCCCCTTTGTCAGCCTGACAAGGTCCTCCGATGTGAGATCACTAAGCGCGCCCGCGTTAAAAGCCCGCCGAATGATCGCGCGCCAGATCGGCCCGATCGAGCCGGGGTGTAAGGGTGCGGCGCCCACGTCATACTCGACCCGCGCCGACGCCGCCGGTTTAGGCAGAGTCTTGCGCAAGTCCCACGCTTCCCGGCTCGAGATGCTGTCGATTGCCCGCCCTTTGACTGCAGCGCGCGCTTTGTATCGGCGGACTTGGACGCGGCGGAACAGCGGGCCAGTGGAGATTGCGGCGGCTTCGGTCCAAGCCGTGATCGCACACACCGAGCGGGGCGAGAGGAAGGCGGTCGCCCCCTCCCCTTCCTGATCGCCCTTGGACCGATGAATGGCGAGCAGCCGCGCCTCGGGGTCCAGCGCCTCGAGTATATCGTCGACCTCGACCGACACGAGCTCGGAAGCCCGCAGCCCTGTGTCGTACGCTACGGAGAGGGGTCACTGCACGAAAGTGAAGTTTACGTACGCTAGGACCGAACGAACGGCGAACGCTGACGGTGCTAACGTCGGAAGGGTATGACGACGGCTTGGTCGAGGAAGGCGCGCATACCTTCTTCATCGACGGTCTGACGAAAAGCGGCATGCGCGGCGTCATCAGTCGCGAACAGGTTGTCCCAGACCGTAGAGGTTCCATGCTCGTTTTCGACTTCGAGCGACCAGCCCGGCTCATTTTCCAACCGGATGATGTTCACTCTCACGGTGACGCCCTGCTCGGTGACGACACCAGACAGGCTGGAGGTGACGATGTTGGGATCGCGTTCGTGCATCACTCTTTCCTCATGCTTTGACTGCGGTTTTAGCAGCGGTGCCTTCGAGCGCCTTGTAGAGCGCGGTTTTGCCGACCTTGAGGCGCGTGGCCGCTTCGCGAACCGTCAGCCCTGCCGCGATATGATCGCGCGCCTTACGCAATTTGTCAGGCGTGATGACCGGACGCCGACCGCCAAGGCTCCCCCGTTCCCGCGCAGCCTTCAATCCAGCGTTGGTACGCTCGCGGATCAGGTCTCGCTCGAACTGGGCGAGCGAGCCGAAGATGTTGAACACGAGCATCCCGCCCGACGTCGTGGTGTCGATCTGCTCGGTGAGCGATTGGAAACCGACACCGCGCGCGGCCAGTTCGCCGACCTTCTCGATCAGGTGGCTCATCGAACGGCCGAGCCGGTCGAGCTTCCACACGACCAGCGTGTCGCCGGCACGCAGATAGGCAAGCGCTTCGGCCAGCCCCGGCCGATCGGTCTTCGCCCCGGACGCATGGTCGTCGAAGATGCGCTGACATCCGGCCGCGTTCAGTGCGTCATGCTGGAGCGCCAGCTTCTGGTCGCCGGTTGAAACCCGCGCATAGCCGATCAGTGCCACAAACCGTCCCGATCTGTCCGTTTTCGCATCGATTTGCATTCTTGTCCGAATCGCCATCGCGGGTCCAGAGTTGACGGACATATTCCTGCTGTCCGCCAGAGGACCGTCTGACGGACACGCAAAGCGAAGGAGATGATGCTTGGCGAGACGGCGACTGGTGAGCCTGGAAATCTGGGCGAGGCATTATGGCGCGCCGCTCGATGAGCGCGAGATCGCGCGTCATTATACGCTGACCAGCGACGACCTGGAAATTGTCGGCCGCCGTCGCGGCGATGCCACCCGGCTCGGCTATGCGATGCTCATGCTATATATGAGATGGCCTGGCCGTGCGCTGGAAGCGGGCGAAGTCCCGCCCGCTCCTGTGCTCGCCTATGTGGCGCAGCAACTCGGCGTCGCGCCGGCAGCCTTCGCGGATTATGCCCATCGGGACCAGACCCGTCGCGAGCATCTCGTCGAAATCCGACGATCGCACGGGTTCAGGATTTTTGACCGCAACGCTTTCCGTGAAGTTGTCGCCTTCTCGGTCCCAATCGCGCAGACCATCATACACCCCGGCCAGATGGCAGACGTCATCGTCGATGAACTCCGGCGCCTGCAGATCCTCCTGCCTTCTCCGTCGATTCTCGAAGCGGTGCTGCGGCGGGCGCGCCAGCAAGCCGAACAGCTTACCTATGAAGTGCTCACGAATGGCCTGCTGCCTGACACCCTTCAGGGCCTGGACGATTTGCTGGCCCGACGACCGGGGCAGGTCGCGACATGGCTATCCTGGATGCGCAATGCGCCACAATCGCCGGCAGCGCGCAACATCCTGCGCCTGATCGAACGGCTCGCCTATATCCGCGCGCTGGGCCTCGATCGCGCCCGTGCCGACATGATCCCGGCTTTGACTTTTGACAGGCTGGCGGACGAAGGCAGCCGCATCACACCCCAGCACCTTGGCGAACTCAATGCCCTGCGCCGCCATGCGACGCTGGCGGCAACCGGCATCCGGCTTGAGGAAAGCCTGACCGACGCCACCCTGACGATGTTCGACAAGCTGTTGGGCAGCATGGCGCGCCGCGCCGAGAACCGGACCCGCGACAAAGCCCTCAAGACGGTGCGCGAGTTGCAAGGCCACCTCCGGACGCTCACGGGGTCTTGCCGCCTCCTCATCGACGCGCGCAGCAAGGGCGTGGATTCTCTGGCGCAGATCGAGGCGCTGGACTGGCAGCACTTCGCCGTGGCCGTCGAGCAGGCCGAAGTGCTCGGGCGACCGGAAACCGTCGATCGCACCGCCGAATTGATCGAGCGGCATCGGACGGTGAAGCTCTTTGTCGGCGCTTTTCTCAACGCCTTCGAGTTTCGCGGCGCCGGCGCGGTTCAGGGGCTCCTGTCAGCGCTGGCCATCATCGCGGAGCTATATCGGACCGGCAAACGGCGCTTGCCTGATCGCGTGCCGCTACGCTTTGTGCCGCCCGCATGGCGCCCGTTCGTCCTGCGGGATGGCATCGTTGATCGTGCCGCTTATGAACTATGCGCCTTGTCGCAACTACGCGAGCGGTTGCGAGCCGGGGATATATGGGTCGCGGGAAGCCGGCAGTTTCGCGATTTCGACAGCTATCTCATACCGCCGGCGACCTTTGCGGCGCTGCGCGAGAAGGGGCCGTTGCCGCTCGCCATCGAAACGGATTTCGAGCGCCATATCGAGGAACGGCGCACCAGGCTCGACACGGCGATCGAGCAGGTAACGGTCCTTGCACGGCAAGGGGAGCTGCCCCAGGTTAAGCTTGACGAAAACGGTCTCATCATCTCGCCGCTGAAGGCGGCAACACCGCCCGCCACCGAGATTGCCCGTCGCGCCGCCTATGATCGACTGCCGCGCGTGAAGATCACCGATCTTCTGCTGGAGGTCGATGCCTGGACCGGGTTCAGCGAATGCTTCATCCATCGTCGTTCGGGCCGGGAAGCCGACGATCGCAATGCGCTGCTCACGGTCATCCTCGCCGATGGCATCAATCTCGGCCTCACACGCATGGCGGAAACCTGCCGGGGCGCAAGTCTGCGTCAGCTCGCCCATCTTCACGACTGGCACATCAGCGAAGCCGCCTATGGCGAAGCGTTGGGAAGGCTGATCGACGCCCATCGCGCCATGCCGCTCGCCGCGCTGTGGGGAGACGGCACCACTTCGTCGAGCGACGGACAGCAATTTCATGCCGGGGGCCGTGGGGCCGCGATCGGCGACATCAACGCGCGCAGCGGCAACGAACCAGGCGTTGCCTTCTACACCCATGTCTCGGATCGATATGACCCCTTCGCAAGTCGGGTGATCGCGGCGACCGCTGGCGAAGCGCCCTATGTGCTGGATGGCTTGCTGTATCACCAGACCGGCCTGACGATCGAGGAGCACTACACCGATACGGGCGGGGCATCGGACCATGTGTTCGGCCTCATGCCCTTCTTCGGCTACCGCTTCGCGCCGCGCCTGCGCGACATCAAGGAGCGTCGTTTACACCTCCTTCCCGGCCAAGAATCCGGCCCCTTGCTTGCCGGCATGACGGCCGAACCGATCGCATTGGGTCATGTCGCGGCGCATTGGGACGAACTGCTGCGGTTCGCCACGTCGATCCGCACCGGCACCGTCACTGCTTCGGCAATGCTGCGCCGCTTGTCCGCCTATCCGCGACAGAACGGACTGGCCCTCGCACTACGCGAGCTGGGCCGCCTCGAACGCTCCATTTTCATGCTCGACTGGCTGCGCGACATCGACCTGCGCCGGCGCACCCAGGCGGGCCTCAACAAAGGCGAAGCCCGCAACGCGCTCGCCCGCGCGCTCTTCTTCAACCAGCTCGGCGAACTGCGCGATCGTCGGTTCGAGAACCAGACCTATCGCGCCTCCGGCCTCAACCTGCTCGTCGCCGCCATCATCTTGTGGAACACTCGCTATCTCGAAATGGCGCTGGCGGACATCGGCACAGCCGACGAAATCGCACGCCACATCGCGCCATTGGGCTGGGAGCATATCTCGCTGACCGGTGACTATAGCTGGAATGTTGAAGATCAACCCGATCCGGACGCCTTGCGACCGCTGCGCGCCGTCAACTCCCTACTTGCCGCGTGACGTTCGCTATCCGTTCGCCCTTTCCGTGCAGATACGTCACTTTCGTGTAGTCACCCCATGCTGATGATGGATTTGTCAGCAGCGGAGACGAGTCATGACGGAGACGGTGAAATACGTTGGTCTGGACGTTCATAAGGAAACCATTGCGGTCGCGGTTGCCGATGGGGAACGCGGAGGCGAGGTG
>JAEXHR010000146.1 GCA_023449855.1 Pseudomonadota bacterium
GATGCTATGGGGCGATGAAGCGGCCTGATAGGCGGCGATCAGGCCCTCGTTGACGGTGATGCGCTCGCCGGCGCGCATCTGCACGATCGTCCACGCAAGGTCGGCCGGCGCCCTGACGGCCGGCAGGCCAGCCTCAGGCGGCGCTACGGGGATTTCTGGCCCTTCCCGGGCGGTTTCGGTGCTCACGACGCGCCTCGCTCCTCAGCCGCGCTTGTAGCCCACCTTATAGGCCTCCGTCCATTATTCGGGCACAGATTCACGGTAGCCGCTGCGCGAGTTCAGGCCTGCAGCCATCAGGCGGGATCAGGTCATTGGCGAGCATCGTACTCACCGATCCTAACAGATAAGGATTTGTCGGAGAGGGCGCATTCCCAGGCCGTGGTTCCATCGATCAAATTCACGCCCGTTTCGATCTCCAAAGCCGAGTAAGCAGCTGTGATCGCAACCTCGGCTGTGCGAATCTTGAGTACCTCTTGTCGCCCCGCATCCGTGAGTGAGACGATCGTACGCCTGCGATCGACCGGATCTGCAGCTGTTGTGATGAGGTCCAGCTTTTTCAGCTTTCCCACCCAATCTATGATGACCGGGTGGAACTGCTGAAGGGCAGAGGCGATAGCAGTGATACGTTGCGGCCCTTCATCTTCGATCAGGTAGAGTATGGACGTTGTCCGGGGCGGGGCGATTATTCCTGCCTCAACAAACGATCCCTCGCATTCGGTTACCAGCCCCTCAGAGAGACGGCGCAACCGATGGGCTAGGAAGAATAATCCCCCCGATTGGATAAAATCCCCATTTTTTTCATCTACTGATCCTGCGACAGATCGGTCCGGCCTTCGTCGCAAGCTTCACCTTCGGTGCGGTGCCTGCCTGTGTGGGTCTTGCTCGAGCCATCGCGACAATGCGCGATCTCGGAAGTGGCCGCCTGCGCAAGCTACCAGCAGATGCCGCGCTTGGTTTCGTCCGACCGGCATGGCGGCGACGGATTGGCCGAGCCGGTCTTGATCGCCGTATTTTCGAGTTCTGTGTCCTCGCCGAGTTGCGGGACCGCTTGCGAGCGGGTGACGTGTGGGTCGAAGGCAGCCGGCGATACAGAGCCGTGGAGCAGCAACTTATCTCCACCCCGGTGTTCACTGCTATGAGGGCCGCTGGTCCATTGCCTGTCCCGGTCGCCGATACGGCCGCAGTCTGGCTCGAGGAGCGCAAGGCGCTCCTTTCCCGAAGGCTGGCCGAGGTGGACGCAAAGGTGGAAGCGGACGCGCTCGAAGATGTGCACTTTTCAGGCGGCAAGCTGCGGATATCGCCACTTCGAGCCATCACACCGGAGGAAGCCGAAAGGGCACTCTCTCCCTTGTATGGCCATTTGCCGGCCATCCGCATTACTGACCTGCTGGCGGAGGTTGATCGTTGGACCGGCTTCTCGAAATGCTTTACCCATCTCACCACGGGCCGCGTACATGATGATCCCCGCACTGTCCTGACAGCGGTTCTTGCCGACGCCACCAATCTCGGCCACGCCCGCATGGCAGAGGCCTGCGATTTGGTGAGCCAGCGCCAACTCGGTTGGCTTGCGGCATGGCATTTACGCGAAGACAGCTACGGCGCCGCCTTGGCGATGTTGGCCGATGCTCAGCATCGCATGACGCTGTCAAATGTGTTCGGCGATGGAAATGTGTCGAGTTCCGATGGCCAGAACTTTCCACTTGATCGCCGCGCGCAGGCGACCGGTTCTGTCAATCCCCACAAGGGCAGTGAACCTTCGGTATCCTTCTATACTCACGTCTCGGATCGCTATGCGCCGTTTCATGCCAAGGTTATTTCCGCCGGTGCGAGCGAGGCAGCCCACGTCCTTGACGGCCTGCTGCATCATGGTGCCGAACTTGCGATTGAACGCCACCATACCGATGTCGGCGGCATTTCCGACCATGTTTTCGCGCTCTGCCATTTGCTGGGGTTCCAGTTCGCACCGCGAATTCCCAATATCGCCGCCCGGCGCCTCCACTTGTTCCGCGATGCGCGGCCAGGGCCGACCATAGCCCCGATGGCCGCGCAAGCCATTGATGAACAGCTCATCGCTAGCCACTGGGAAGACATCGTCCGCCTCGCAACATCTATCCGGACCGGAGTCACGAATGCCTCCACCATGCTCGAGCGCCTTGGTTCATATCCGCGCGCCAACGGCCTGGCGCTGGCGCTACGCGAGATAGGCCGGGTTGAACGGACGCTTTTCACCCTAGACTGGATCGAAAAGCCGGAAGAACGGCGCCGTGCTACGCGCGAACTGAACAAGGGCGAGGCGCAGAACGCCCTCAAGCGCGCGATCTTCTTTCACCGCACCGGCCGGATACGCGACCATGGGCTACAGGCTCAAGGACACCGAGCGTCCGCGCTCAATCTGGTGGCTGGAGCCATTGTCCTCTGGAACACGACCTACCTCGAGGCGGTGCTTCGCCATATGGAGCAGCAAGGAAAGGAAATCCCGGCCGAATTTCTCCAACATCTGTCACCGCTGGGCTGGCAACACATCAATCTGACCGGCGATTACCTTTGGACGGATCATGACTTAACGACCGGCACGCTACGGCCGCTGCGCCAAAAGATCGGCGCTACCGTGCCCCAAAAGGCTTAGACCCCATGACTGCCAGAGCCTCGGAGGCTCGAATCTGAGATGCTGATGATGGATTTGTCAGCAGCGGAGACGAGTCATGACGGAGACGGTGAAATACGTTGGTCTGGACGTTCATAAGGAAACCATTGCGGTCGCGGTTGCCGATGGGGAACGCGGAGGCGAGGTG
>JAEXHR010000201.1 GCA_023449855.1 Pseudomonadota bacterium
GCGCCTTGCTGCTCCTTAAACTGATGCCCACCGACGGCGAGATCCTGTTCGGCACACGTGACGATGTGCGACGTCTGGCCAACCTCGTTGCGCCGGGCATGACGCCTCACGAGGATAGCCCGCCCCCCCGTGGCTACCTGACCGGGTTCTTCGCGCGCTTCGGCCAGCAGATCATTGAAATCGCTCACGACGCCTATGCGATGCTGGTTTTCACCGGTCAGATGATCCTTGCTCTTGGAGGCACATTGTTACGCCCCAGGCGATTGCGGGTCACACCGCTATTCGCTGTCATGCAAGAATCAGGCATCAATGCCTTGCCGATCGTTTTCATCATGACGTTTTTCATCGGTGCGATCATCGCACTGGTCGGCACCAATCTCCTCACCAGCCTCGGAGTGGAGATTTTTACCGTCGAACTTGTGGGCGTCGCTATCCTCAGGGAGTTTGGCGTCGTCATCGCCGCTATTCTTCTGGCGGGCCGCTCGGCCTCTGCCTTCGCGGCACAAATCGGCTCCATGCGGATGAACCAGGAAGTGGCCGCCATGCAGGTCATGGGTGTCGACCGGTTCGATGCCCTCGTCACGCCCCGTATCCTCGCCGCGCTCGTCATGATTCCGCTCATGACGTTCGTGGGCGACCTGGGCGGACTCCTGGGAGGGCTTCTCGTAAGCTGGGCCACCATCGACATCAGCCCCTCCTTCTTCGTCACCCGTCTCGCGGAAACCGTCAGTATCAAGCATTTCTGGATCGGCATGGGCAAGGCCCCGTTCCTCGCCCTGCTGATCGCTGCCGCGGGGTGCCGCCATGGAATGATGGTGGGAGGAGACGTCCAGAGTCTGGGCCGTCATGTGACGTCCGCAGTGGTCCAGTCTGTTTTCCTCATTATCATGTTCGATGCCATCTTTGCGGTGATCTTCATGGTGCTCGGCCTGTGAGCGGGTCCGTGAACAACGGTCTGGCCGATCCGCTCGCGATCCGGGTGACCGGTCTGCGCACCGCATTTGGTGACAAGGTCATTCACGACAATCTTGATCTCGAAGTCAGGCGTGGTGAAATACTGGGCGTGGTCGGCGGCTCTGGATCGGGCAAGTCGGTCCTTCTGAACACTATTCTTGGCCTTCAGCAGCCCGACGCCGGACACGTGGAAGTTTTCGGTGAGGATATGGGCCGGTCGCAGGGCGATGTTCAACGGCGCATCGGCGTCATGTTCCAGCAGGGCGCGCTCTTTTCCTTCCTGACCGTGCTTCAGAATGTCGAGGCTCCGATGCTGGAGCATACCCGCCTCGCGCCGGGGTTCATGCGCGAAGCGGCGCGCCTCAAGATCAGGCTTGCCGGCCTTCCCGCCCATGCCGCCGATCTTCGTCCGGCCGAACTGTCGGGCGGCATGCGCAAGCGCGCTGGCGTTGCAAGGGCGATCGCACTTGATCCCGACATATTGTTTCTCGATGAACCCACCGCAGGTCTCGACCCGATCGGCGCCGCAGAATTCGACGCGCTCATCCGCGATCTGCGCGATACGCTGGGCCTCACGGTCTTCATGATTACCCACGATCTCGACACGCTGTACGCGGTCTGTGATCGGGTCGCCGTCATCGCCGATCGAAAAATCGTGACCACGGCCCCGCTTCACGAGCTGGAGCAATCGGATCATCCCTGGATCAGGGATTATTTCCTTGGGCCGCGCGGCCGCGCTGCGGCAGAACAGCAGGATAGCATTTGATGGAACGGCAGGCCAATTACGCGCTGGTAGGCGCCATCTCGACACTGCTGCTGATTGCCGGCGTGGTGTTTGTCGTATGGCTGGGCGGATCGCGTTTCAGCAATGAATATGACCGATACAGGATCATCTTCGAGGGCCCTGTTCGCGGCCTCAGCGTGGGCGGGGATGTCCAGTTCAACGGTATCAAGATGGGTCAGATCGAACGGATCAGGCTCGACGAAGACAATCCCAACCGGGTAATCACCGACATATCCCTGCAGGCACGCACGCCGGTTCGCCGCGATTCTCTGGCATCCACCGAAACGCAAGGCATTTCCGGCACGAGTATCGTCCAGATCAGCGCGGGCGATCCGCAACAGCCTCTCCTGCGCGAGGCCGAGCGCTCCCACCGGCCTGTTATTCGAAGCAAGCCGAACGCCATGTCGTCGCTGATTCAGGGCGGCGGCCAGATGGTCGAAAGCGCGACCAGGGCGCTCAACCAGGTCAACAAGCTCATCTCGGACGAGAACATCGCCGATCTGAGCGCGACGATAAAGGATGTACGTCTCACCATGGGCGAGCTCGCCGAGAATCGCGCCATGTTCGATCATGCCGGGTCCATGCTGGCAAAACTCGATTCCGCTGCCACCGATATCGAAGCGTCAGCGGCGCTCATTCGGGAAATGGGCGAGGGAGACGGACGCCGGACACTCGCGGAGATGTCGGAGGCGGCGACCGAGCTCAAGGCCGCAATCGGCGAAGCGCGCGGCACCCTCGCCCATATCAACCGGCAAAGCGAGACAATCGGAACGACCACCCTCCCCGCCGTCAATGCCGCGATGCATAGCCTGCAGGAGACATCCGAATCGCTCGATGGGTTCTTGCGCGAAATACGCCAGAATCCGCGCCGTGCGCTCACCAAGGACAGTGGACAGGAACTGGAGCTACCCCGATGATGTGTTTTACGCGTGGAGCCAGGATCGCGATCATGACCGCTGTCCTGCCGCTGGCCGGTTGTGTCTCCGTTCTGAAAAGCGGACCGCCCGATAACCTCTATCGCTTCGGCATCGTCGAAGACCCGGCGCATGAGGCCCCCATAATAGAGCGGGATAAAAAGCCTGTAACGCTGGGGCGCGTCCGGTTCGCTCCCGAGATCGACGGTGACCGCATATTGACGGCTCATGGCGACACCGTCCTCTATATCAAGGATGCGCGCTGGGTTGCGCCAGCACCGGACCTGTTCACCCAGGCGGTGATGCGCCGTTTCGAACAGGCGACCTCTTCTGTTCGCCTCCTGCCCGCTGCCGCCCGGGGCAACGGCGCCCCGCTCCTGCACCTGACGATAGATCGTTTCGAAGCGGATTATCGCGGAAACGCCCAAAAATCCGACGCTCCGACGATAAGAGTGAGCGGCTCAGCCACCCTTGTCGATTCCGCCAGTCTTCAACCGATCGCAAGCCGCCGCTTCACGGTCGATGAGCGCGCATCCGCCAGCAGCCAGTCAGCCATCACTTCCGCGTTCGATCGGGCCGTATCGCACTATACGCTCCAGATCCTGGAATGGTGTGAGGTTGTGCACTAACCTCGGACCAACTGCGCCGCTGCCTCACCAGCACTCTCCATATAACTCGGGTCTCGATGAAGCAGCACGACGGCAAATGCCCCGTCGAGCAGAAGGATGATCTGGCGCGCAAGACGCCGGGCCTCGTCTGGTGGGCGCACATCTGCAAACAGCGAGCACAGCCAGTCCTCTACGCGCTTCTTGTGCGTGCGTCCTGCAAGGATCGCAGGGTGCCCCGGCAGGTGGATCAGCTCAACCGATGTCCGCAGGAACCCACAGCCCTTCCATTTCGGATGCCGTGCGGAAGCCGCAAGATTGCAAAAGATGCCTTGCACCTTGTCGGCCGTGCTGCCCACCGTTTCAGTGAACCAGCGCTGGAACAGCGCAAGGTTCGGCTGGTCTCGCGTTTCCAGATACGCCGCGATCAGATCGTCCTTGCTACGGAAATGGTAATAGAGCGTCCGCTTGGTCAGGCCCGCCTTCTCAGCGACGGCATCGACGCTGACGGCGCGGATTCCCTCGGCGTGAAAGAGCTTGCCGGCCGCCTCGATAATTCGATCGCGTGTGGGCACATCGGTTCTGATCATACCGCAATGTATACCGACCAGTGAATATACTCAAGCGATCGCTCCGCATATCATATCCGTCATGAGCAGCTTGACTTCGCACTCCACGACTATTGACGGGCAAACGGTTGAACTTTCCTGCCCTGACGGGGTGCGTCTCGGCGGCCATCTCTGGCGCGCGAACAAGGCCCATCCCATCGGAACGGTGATCGTGAATCCGGCCACCGGCGTCCTCGCCCGCTATTACCATAGTTATGCCCGGTTCCTTTCCCGGCACGGGTTCGACGTGCTCACTTACGACTATCGTGGCATCGGCTTGTCGCGACCCGAGCGTCTGAGAGGCTGTGGCTATCGCTGGCGCGACTGGGGCGAGCGGGATTTCGAGGGCGCTATCAGATTTATCGGACAGCACGGCCGAAGCGACCAGCTGCTTGTGGTGGGCCACAGTATAGGCGGCTTTCTGCCGGGACTTGCTGACAGCGCCGGGCGCATAGCGCGCATCCTGACTGTCGGGGCGCAATATGCCTGGTGGGGCGACTATGCCGCCCGTCGCCGACTCCCTCTCTTCCTCAAATGGCATGTGGCGATGCCTGCGCTGACATACGCTTTCGGCTATTTCCCTGGTCGCAGGCTGAACTGGCTTGAAGACCTGCCGGCTGGCGTAGCGCATGAATGGAGCTTTCGCGGGTCACGGTTCGAGCGTAGCTACCCGCCCGACGAGCGGCAAAGTGTGCTGGAGCGCATGGCGACCGTGTCCGCCCAGGTGCTGGCTGTCAGCGTTTGCGATGACGAGCTTGGCACACCGGCCGCGATCCGCCGAACGCTTGAATATTACACCGGCGCCGAGCGGACGTCGGTGCTGCTTCAGCCATCGGATTACGGTCGCGAAGAGATTGGGCATTTCGGCCTGTTCCACGACAGCCATGCCGCTGGATTCTGGCTCGATACCCTGATGTGGCTGCGCGACGGCCGCAATCGCTGGCCTGACCATGCCATTGCCCGCTGAACTGGAGGGTCAAATGCATCGTCTCTACTATTCGCCCGGAGCCTGTTCGCTCGCCGTCCGCATCGTTCTGGAAGAAATCGGCCAGCCCTATGAGACAGAGATCCGCTCCGCCAAAAATGGCGAGGGGACGTCGACGGCGGACTATCTGGCGCTCAACCCCAGGGGCCGGGTGCCGGCGCTCACTGGCGTTTCCGGTGGCTCCGGCGGCGCGCCCGACCTGCTGACCGAATCCGTCGCCATCCTGCTGTTTCTGGCTGGCAGCTATCCCGAGGCGAAACTCGTGCCTGCCGATGCTGCCGCCGAGGCGCGATGCCTGGAATGGCTGAGCTGGATCTCCGTCGATCTCCACGGCGTTGGCTACAGCCAACTCTGGCGTCCGCACCGCTTCGTGCCCGACCCCACGCTGCATGAGGCGGTCAAGGGCAAGGGGTTGGAGAACATCCGCGCCGCCTATGACCATATCGACCGCATCCTGTCCGATGGCCGCGACTGGGCCGCCCCTGCCCGCTATACTGTCGTCGACGCCTATCTTAGCGTGTTCTGGCTCTGGGGCCGTCGCATCGGCCTCGACATGGAGGCGGGTTGGCCCAATTGGGCGCGGCTGATGACCAAGGTGCTGGCGCGCCCCGCCGTTCGGCGGGCGATCAGCCTGGAAGCTATGGGCTGACATGGAGCGCTTCACGCCGCTCAGCAGGCGCTGCTCGAAGTCAAATGATCGAGCAGGCTAAGCGCGGCGGGAGTCAATGCCGTCTCATCTCGGACACAGACCGACAGTTGTCGCGTTGCCCAATCGTCTGTAAGCGGCGCGAAAGCCATCCGCGTCGAGCGCTTCGCGCGCCGTGCCGCCGTTTCCGGCACGATCCCGATGCCGACACCTTCGCCCGCCATACGGCAGATGCCGTCGAAACCGCGAAGCGTCAGACGCAGCTTGATCTTCGCTCCCAGCCGTGCCGCCTGCATCTCGATATGCTTTTGCAGGGCACCGTCCATCAATCCAACGAAATGGCAGTCCAGCAGATCGGCAAAGCGAACCTGTCGCTTTCCTGCCAGATCGTGATCGGCCGGGAACACCATGACAAGCCGGTCAATGGCAAAGGGGCGCAAAGTCAGCCCCTCCGTGCCAGCAGCATTCGACAGGATGCCGATCTCGGCAAAGCCGGCAGCAATGCTCCGCGCTATTTCAGTGCTCTGCCGCTCCTTCAGTTCGACATCGACCTGAGGATGGGCCGTCAACCAGGGCGCAAGCCTTTCGGGCAGGAACTCGGAGATAGCCGCTGTATTGGCGAGGATGCGCACCTCTGTGCGCAGTCCTTTCGCGTAACGTCCCAGCTCGCCACGCATCTGGGCCACCTGGTGCAGGATCGCACGGGCATGATGGGCTAGCGCCTCACCGGCCTCCGTCGGAACCACGCCGCGACGGCCACGATGGAGCAACAGCACTTCGCCCGCCGCCTCCATATCCCGCAGCCGTTCGCTGGCGGCCGGCAGCGAGAAACAGGCGAAGGTCGGTCAGATCGAAGCGCATGCGGCAAGAATAGCCGCTTGTCTGGCTTCGGCATAGCCGAAGCC
>JAEXHR010000298.1 GCA_023449855.1 Pseudomonadota bacterium
CTTCGCTCATCCGCCCTACGGCTGCGGGAATGAGAGAGCTCCTCACACGAACCGGCAATTCCTTGCGGTCTGCGCCATGCCGGAGGACGATGTCGTCGGCAGGCTGTAGATCGCTGCGCCCGGCGCCTCGCCGCGGGCGGGGATGGTGACATTGCCGTGGTCCTTCACCGTGCCCTTGGCATTGCTGACCAGGACATCGACGCCGCAGGCAATCTTGCGATAGCAGTTGTTCTCGAATTCCATCCGGAACGAATATTGCCCGCTGGATTCCCAGAAGCCGGCATATTTGTCGCCGATGCAGAGCTTCGCTTCCTCGGTCCAGTTCTCCGGCTGCGGCCAGAGCAGCCACGCACTCGCGCCGCCGATGATGCCGAGGATGCCGATCACACTCGCAGCCAGCAGTAATTTGCGCTTCCACATGGTCGCCTCCGGGATGGTTTCCCCTTCGTCGCGACGATGAGTTCCGTGGTTCAGATGAAGCGATGCGAAGAATGTGACCGTAGGGCGGATGAGGCGAAGCCGTAATCCGCCGCAGAATCTCCACCATGAGGTCGGCCGGCGGATTACGCTTCGCTAATCTGCCCTACGGCATTGCTACGACTCGTCGTGTTACTGCCGCGCGAACGGAATGTACTGGTGATATTCCTTCGGCACCTGGCTGCGATAGCGCGCCGGGACGGTGCCGGTTTCAAGCGAGCGATCGAGCTCCTGCTGGCGGGTCAGGCGTTTTGCCTTCTTTTTCTTCGGCTGCTCGTCATCGCTCGCCGCTGCCGCCTTGTCGGTGGCGGGTTTATCGGTGGCAGGTTTCTCCGCCGACGGTTTGACCGGCGAGCGCACGGCTTCCTTGTCGGCTGGCTTATCTGCAGTGACCTTATCTGCTGGCGCCTTGTCGGTCGCCGCGCGATCACTCGCGGGCTTTTCCGTTGCCGGCTTCTCGGCGACGGGCTTCTCTGCGGCAGGCTTTTCGGTTGGTGCCTTGTCGGCCACAGGCTTGTCCGCGGCCTTCTCGGCGGCCGCATCCGTCGCGGCCTTCTCCGCGGGCGGCGCGCTCTGGGCGAGGCTCGCATCGATCTGGACAACCGCGAACAATGCGGCGACGGCAGTGCAGCCCAGCAGTTTCAACATCCGAGACTCCAATCAGCTTGCATGAGACATGTCATGACGCGCACGAGCCCTCCGCAGCGGACGCCCCTGTGGTCCCCGGTTCGTCGCGGCAGGCGCTGCGCGGGTTCAAAGCCGTCGCACCGGATTCAGCGCACTGTCCCTGCCCCGGCATCGGATTCGCGATTGTCGACATAGCGGATCATGATCGGCCGCCCGGCAATGGCGCCGCCCAGCGCCCTGGTGAAGGTGAGCGGCAGGCAGCCATTCAGGGAATCGTCGATCGCCTTGCGATAAATGTCGCGCGTCTGTTTCGGCGCATCGGCGGACGCGAAGGTCATGCGTGGCGGCGCAATCGGCCTGCCATCGCGATTGAACGAAAACATCACCGACATCTGCATGCCCGCGCGGGCAGCGTCACCAGCCGGCGGCGTCCAGCATGCGCGCAGCGCCGCGAAGAGATCACTGAGCGTGTCGAGATCGTGATCGGGCTTGCGATACCAGTCCGGCCTGTCCTGCGGCGGCCTGGACATCACCGTGACCTGCAGATTCTGCCCGATGGGATAATCGATTTCGGGAATGCACGGCCCGTTATGATCCAGCAGGCTGCAAGTATAGGGCGCACAGGGCCGCCCATCCAGCACGCTGCACGGCGCATGCGAGAACGGCACCGCATCGCCGGCGCGCAGCCGTCGTTCATCCGCATGGGCGCCTGAGGCGACCATCACGAGCGATGCGAGCAAGGGCAGCGCGGACCTGATCATTCGGGGCACCTTTGCGAATCCGCCTCGCCATGATGTGATGCGCAGGTCTGGCGTGATCAAGACCAAGACGGCGCACAGCCGCACGGACAGACGGGGAGACGCCAGCATGACCAAGCCACCGACACATCCGTTCGAACGCAGCCATTCCATCGTGATTGCGGCGAAGCCCGAGGCGGTGTTCGACTATGTCACCAATCCGAAATCCTGGCCGGAATGGCTGCCATCGTCGCACGAGATCGATTGCGACGACCGCCCGATGGGTTTTGGCGACACCTTTCACGAACACTGGTCGACGCGCTCCGGCCCGGTCGGACTCGACTGGCTGGTGATCGCCTGCGAACGCCCGCGGCTGTGGATCGGCCTGACCCATATGAGCGCGATCGGCCCGATCGTGGTGCAGTATGTCTGTCACGAGGTGGACGGCGGAACGAAGTTCATCCGCACCGTCCGCAATCCCGCGCGGCCGAAGGAGGCGAGCGCAGAGATCGTGGCGCGGATCGATGCGGAGGCGGAACTGGGGCTGGGGAATATCAAGAGGAAGGTGGAGGAGCGGCACGCTTAGACGCGCTCATCGCTACGTTCTGTACTTGTGAAAAGATGGATGGCCGGATCGAGCTCGGCAATCACGGGAGGAGAAGACGAGCGCGTCACACTCGGACGTCATATGGGTGCCCGCCCCGCGTGCTGACCAGCACGCAACCCGCCAGTTGCCGCCGAATAGCGCTGGACTTCGCCCGGGAACAAAGCAATCCTAGATTGCATTTCAGGGACAACATTTCCGAGGTGATCGATGACGGCGCTCGAACCTTCCCCGTTTCCGCCCTTCGAGCGGTGCAAAGCGTTCGACCAGCTCGCCGCCCTGATCCAGAGCAGCAGGCCGCCGATTGCGCTGATCGGGGCCGGCGCCAGCGTCAATTCCGGTTATCCGACCTGGCATCAACTGCTCGTTCGCTTGCAAGACGCCACAAATCCCAAAGCGCGCGCATTGCAGTGGAGAGCGGTTCTCGCCGATCTCAACGACGCCCCGTGGACGGCAGAGGTTTTTGTCAACGGAATGAAAAGGCGCGATTTCCGCACGCTGATCCGGAACGAATTCAGGAAGAAAAGCGATGTGCGGGAACCTCATCTTTCGCTCGCGCGGATGAATTTCTCTCACTATCTCACGACGAATTTCGATCCCTGCATCGAACTGGCGCTGAAAGCTGCCGAACGAAGCGCGAAGTCCGTTGCCTGGCACAACCCCTCCACGGTGTCGGATTTTCTGATCAATCTCGGCAACCGGCGCCCCGACACTTACGTCGTCTATCTCCATGGCCGGCACGATGACGAGCCCGAAAACATCATCCTGACGGAAAGTTCCTATGTCGAGCGCTATGTCGCGAGTGACGATGCCCGCCGCAAACTGATGGCGATCTTTCTGACGCATCCGGTGGTGTTCGTGGGATTCTCGATGAACGATCCCGACCTCGGCAATATCATGCGCGAGGTCACCGCCCGGCTGCGCACCACGCCGCCATGCCATTTCGCCCTCATGGGCTATCGCAACGAGATCGAGCGCGATGCCATCAGTGCGCGCATGGTCGGAAAATTCGGCGTCAGTCCGATCTTTTACAGCCGCTCACCGTCTCATCCGAGCGGCGACGAACATTGCAATCTCGTCCACTTGCTGGATGCGCTCGCGGGCAACGAGCAGCCGCGAGAACCGAGCGCGGCAAAGCCAAGCAAGGCACAGCCGGAGTTCGATCCGGAAGATCCACACAAGGGCAAGTTCGGCGAGAAGAGCGAACGCAACGGACGGCGACTCAGGGTCGCCAGCTTCAAGGTCAATGACGACGAGACGCTCGATATCAAGCTGCGCGTGGATGCCACCGCTGGCGCGGCGAACAAACCCGTTAGTGGTCCGGTGTCATTCCATCTGCATCCGACCTTCCCGCGCCAGATCGTGACCTGTCCGGCGAAGAAGGGTGCCGCAGATTGCGTGATCGAAGCCTATGGCGCCTTCACCATCGGCGTCGAGATCATCGATGAAAAGCTGAAACTGGAACTGGACCTCGCGACCTTGCCGGAACTGCCGATCTGGTTCAGGCGGCGCTAGTTGCGGCTCGCAGCGTCATAACATTGTGCATTGCAGCGCTACCGTATCCCTCCAGCCCCTTGACAAATGTTCCCCATACGGGAACATAATATTTATGAGGATCATCAAACGCAGCACATTGGCGACGTTCTGGATGACCCATCCGGAAACGGCGCCTTCGCTGAAGCGATGGCAGCAGATCTTCAAGGCTGCGCAATTCGCTTCGATGGACGATGTCGTCAAAGCCGTACCGAAAGCGAAGATTCTGAACGCCGATCGCGCGAGATTCGAAATCGCCGGCGGCAACTACAGAATGATCGTCGCCTTCGATTTTGCGCATCAGGTGGCCTGGATCAAGTTTCTCGGCACCCACGATGAATATGATGCCATCGACGCCCTGAGCGTCGCGATGTTTTAGGAGGTCGCCATGGATATTCGCCCCATTCGGACCGAGCAGGATTACGACGCCGCCGTCGCGGAGATTGGCCGGCTGTGGGGCGCGAAGGCCGGCACCGAGGATGGCGACAAGCTCGACATTCTCGCCACGCTCGTGGATCGCTACGAGGAGGCACGCTGGCCCACCAACGACGCTATGGACCCGATCGATCTGCTGCATTTTGCGATCGATGAATTCGGCCACACCCAAGCCGAACTCGCCGAATTGCTCGGCTCGCGATCCCGTGCGTCCGAAATCCTCAATCGCAAGCGACCGCTTTCGATCGATATGATCCGTCGCCTCAATGAGGCATGGAAGCTTCCGCTGGAGTTACTGATCAAGCCGTATGAGCTGGAGACGGCTGCGGCGTAGGATGAACTAAGCGTAGTCCGTAGGATGGGTCGAGCGAAGGCGCGAAGCGCTGGAGCGATACCCATCGGCGGAGCTTACCAAAGGTGACGGACAGCATGGGTTTCGCTGCGCTCTACCCATCCTACGGCCCCTACCCCTTCTTCTTCACGTCCTTCACATTCGAGAACACGATGCCTTCGGCGCGTTCCTTAGTATAGTTCAGATAGAAGTCGTTCTTCGCCAGAAACACCGGATCGCCGTCCACGTCGTCGGCGACGCCGGAATTGTTGGCGGACATAAAGGTGTCGAGCTTCTTGCGGTCGTCCGACGAGATCCAGCGCGCCAGCGAGAATTCCGAAATCTCGAAACTCACCGGCAACTGATATTCGGCGTCTAACCGCGCCTTCAGCACGTCGAGCTGCAGCGGGCCGACGACGCCGACCAGCGCCGGCGCGCCGTCGCGCGGGCGGAACACCTGCACGACGCCCTCTTCCGACATCTGCTGCAAGGCTTCCTTCAGCTTCTTCGCCTTCATCGCATCGCCGAGACGGACGCGGCGGACGATTTCAGGCGCGAAGGACGGCACGCCGATGAAGGTGATGTCCTCGCCATCGGTGAGCGTGTCGCCGATGCGCAGCGTGCCGTGATTGGGGATGCCGACCACGTCGCCGGCATAGGCTTCGTCCGCAATCGCACGGTCCTGCGCGAAGAAGAATTGCGGCGACGACAGCGACATGTTCTTGCCGGTGCGCACGAGCTTGGCCTTCATGCCGCGCGTCAGCTTGCCCGAGCACAGGCGCGCGAAGGCGATGCGGTCGCGGTGATTGGGATCCATGTTCGCCTGGATCTTGAACACGAAGGCCGACATGCGCGGCTCCTCGGCTTCCACCTTGCGGATATCCGCCTCCTGCGCGCGCGGCGATGGCGCAAAGCGGCCGAGGCCTTCGAGCAGGTCGCCGACGCCGAAATTGCGCAGCGCCGAGCCGAAATAGACCGGCGTCATGTGGCCTTCGCGAAACGCCTGCAGGTCGAACGGCTTGCCGGCTTCCTTCACCAGTTCGAGTTCACCGGCGATTTCATCCGCATCGAGATTGGTGTTGCGGCTTGCCAGTTCGGAGATTTCGATCTTCTCGGCCGCGCCGGTCTTGGCGCCGCCGCCCTCGAGCAGGCGGATGCCGCCGGTTTCGATGTCATAGGTGCCGACGAAATCGCGGCCGCGGCCGACCGGCCAGTTGATCGGCACGGTGTCGAGCGCCAGCGTCTTCTCGATCTCGTCGAGGAGATCGAAGATGTCGCGGCTCTCGCGGTCCATCTTGTTGACGAAGGTGATGATCGGGATGTCGCGCAGGCGGCAGACCTCGATCAGTTTCAGCGTGCGCGCCTCGATGCCTTTGGCGGCGTCGATCACCATGATCGCGGAGTCGACCGCCGTCAGCGTGCGATAGGTGTCTTCCGAGAAGTCTTCGTGGCCGGGCGTGTCCAGCAGGTTGAAGACATGGCCCTGGAATTCGAAGGTCATCACCGAGGTGACCACAGAGATGCCGCGGTCGCGCTCGATCTTCATCCAGTCGGAGCGCGTGTTGCGGCGCTCGCCCTTGGCTTTCACCTGCCCGGCGAGATTGATGGCGCCGCCGAACAGCAGCAGCTTTTCCGTCAGCGTGGTCTTGCCGGCGTCAGGATGCGAGATGATCGCGAAGGTGCGGCGGCGGGCGACCTCGAGGGCAAGCGGCGACGCTTCGGAATTGGAGAGGGCTGCGGTGTCGGACATGATGGGGCTGTGGCAGGTAAAATGCGGGTGATCAAGGGCTTTTGCCTGACGAGGCGACCTTCGGCCGCGTTGCGGCGCCCAAACTTTGCACCCATATAGACCGGGCGAGGACGACCTCCAAATCAATCCATCATGCGCAGGGACGCCCCTGCCCGTTTCAGGGGGTCTTTCCCATGGCCTGGGCTATTCTGTTCGTTGCCGGTCTGCTCGAGGTCGGTTGGGCCGTGGGTCTCAAATATACCGAAGGTTTCACCAAACTCGTTCCCTCCGTGCTGACGCTGGCCAGCATGGCCGCCTCGGTCGGCATGCTGGCGCTGGCGCTCAAGGAACTGCCGATGGGAACCGCCTATGCGGTCTGGACCGGCATCGGCGCAGTCGGCACGGCGGCGCTGGGCATCTACCTGTTTGGCGATCCCGCCACGGTGGCGCGGATCGCCTGTATCGGGCTGATCGTGGCGGGGATCGCAGGGCTCAAGCTGGTGAGCTAGCGCTGTGCCGTAGGGCGGATGAGGCGAAGCCGTCATCCGCCGCGGAGTTTCAGCTATAAGCTCGGCCGGCGGATTACGCTGCGCTAATCCGCCCTACGGACAGGCGTCAGATAAAGCTCAGATGCAGCAGCTTCACCGCCCACCACGTGGCCGCCGCGACAATTGCTGCCGCCGGGATGGTGATCACCCAGGCATAGACGATCGAACTCGCCACGTTCCAGCGCACGGCCGACACGCGGCGCGCAGCGCCGACGCCGACGATCGCGCCAGTGATGGTGTGGGTGGTGGACACCGGCACGCCCAAAAACGTCGCCGCGAACAAGGTCGCCGCGCCGCCGGTCTCGGCGCAGAAGCCCTGCATCGGCGTCAGCTTGGTGATGCGCAGGCCCATGGTGCGAACAATGCGCCAGCCGCCCATCAAGGTGCCGAGCGCCATCGCGGCCTGGCACGAGATCACCACCCAGAACGGCACCGAGAATTCGCTGCCGAGATAGCCCTGCGAATAGAGCAACACGGCGATGATGCCCATGGTCTTCTGCGCGTCGTTGCCGCCATGACCGAGCGAATAGAGCGAGGCCGAGGCGAACTGCAGAATGCGGAAGGCGCGGTCCACCGCGAAGGGAGTCGAGCGCACCGAGGCCCATGACACGATGGCGACCAGCACCAGCGCCAGCACGAAGCCGACCAGCGGCGACAACACGATGGCCAGCAGCGTCTTGGTGATGCCGCCCCACACCGCCGCGGAGAGCCCAGCTTTCGCAAGGCCTGCACCGAGCAGGCCGCCGATCAGCGCATGCGAGGATGACGACGGAATGCCGAGCGCCCAGGTGATGAGATTCCAGACGATGGCGCCGACCAGAGCGGCGAAGATCACCTGCGCATCGATCACGCTCGGCTCGACGATGCCGGTGCCGATGGTGTTGGCGACATGCAGGCCGAACACCAGGAAGGCGATGAAATTGAAGAAGGCAGCCCAGAACACCGCATATTGCGGGCGCAGCACGCGCGTGGAGACGATGGTCGCGATGGAGTTCGCGGCATCGTGCAGGCCGTTGAGAAAATCGAACAGCAGCGCGACGGCGATCAGGCCGATCAGCACGGGGAGAGCGAGTGTGGCGTCCACTGGCCCTACCCTCAGACCTGCTCGATGACGATGCTGCTGATCTCGTTGGCGACGTCGTCGAAACGATCCGCCACCTTTTCGAGATGCTTGTAGATCTCGGCGCCGACCACGAAATCCATGGTGTTGGCGTCGCGATGCTTGAGGAACAGCTCCTTCAGGCCGATGTCATGGAGATCGTCGACGCGGCCTTCGAGCTTGCCGACTTCCTCGGTGAGCTGCGTCAGCAAAGCCAGATTGTCGCCGATCTTGTCCATCAGCGGCACGGCGCGGGCAACAAGTTCCGCGCACTGCACGAGCAGCGTGCCGATCTCGCGCATCGGCGGCTCGAACTGACGCACCTCGAACAACATCACCGCCTTCGCGGTCTGCTGCATCTGGTCGATGCTGTCGTCCATCGCGGCGATCAGGTTTTTGATGTCGATGCGATCGAACGGGGTGATGAAGCTGCGGCGGACGGCGGTCAGCACCTCGCGGGTGATGTTGTCGGCGTCGTTCTCGAACTGGTTGACCCGCTGGCAATAGACCGGCGTCTCCTCGCCGCCCTCCAGCATCCCCGCCAAGGCCTTGGCGCCCTCGCTCACGGCTTTCGAATGCTGGGCGAACAGATCGAAGAACCGCTCCTCCCGGGGCAGAAAGGATCGGAACAAGCGCAGCATCGGGGCACCCAAAGTCGGAACACGGAATAACCGGATCGCGCAGCGACCCATTGTCACGAAACTGTCATAAAGCATGTCCGGGAATGAGGGGCAATCGCCGGGACGGTATCCGCGCGTCATCCACCGGTTTGTGGTGGCGGCGGGTTTTGTGAGGCGATGCAAGGGGTTGGAGGCGGCTCGCGACCGTAGGGCGGATGAGGCGAAGCCGTAATCCGCCGTTGTCGGCCCCATGCAATCGGCCGGCGGATTACGCTGCGCTCATCCGCCCTACCCGTTCTCACCCCGACAGCGCTCCGATCACCCGGCAATCGCCGACCCGGCCGTGGCTGCATTCGTCCACCATGCGCATGAGCTCGCGGCGCAGCGCCGTGAGCTGCGCGATCCGGCGGTCGACCTCCGACAGATGCCGGCGGGTGATCTCATCCACCTTCTTGCAGGACTGATCCGGCCCTTCGCTCAAGGCCAGCAATTCGGCGATGTCAGCGATCTCGAAACCGAGGTCGCGCGCATGACGGATGAAATTGAGGCGGGCGACATCCTCAAGGCGGTAGCGCCGCTGCCTCCCCTCCGTGCGCGCCGGCGGGGGG
>JAEXHR010000367.1 GCA_023449855.1 Pseudomonadota bacterium
CCATTGCGCCGCCCGCCCCGCCGGTGAAGGCCGTCAGCGCAATGCCGGAGATGCCGCTGGCGGTCACGGTTGCCGAGGACACGGTGACCCCTGCCGCCGCGCCGGCGGTGATCGTGCCGCCGCGGACCGACGTGCAATTCGTCAACACGATCCGCCGCGCCATCACCGAGAACCGCATCGACATCTATCTGCAGCCCGTGGTCACGCTGCCCCAGCGCAAGGTGCGCTTCTACGAGGCGATCTCGCGCCTGCGTGACGACAAGGATCAGATCATCGTCGCCGACGATTTCGTCGGGCCCGCGGAAGAAGCCGGCTTCATGCAGGAGATCGACCACAGCGTGCTCCTGCGCAGCATGCAGGTGCTGCGCCGCCTGATGGTGCGCAACAAGGATGTCGGCGTGTTCTGCAACGTGGCGAAGTCCACGCTGTCGGACCCGACGGCCTTCGCGCAATTCATCGATTTCCTCGACGCCAATCGCGCGCTGGCGCCCTCCTTCGTGCTCGAATTCAAGCACAGCACGTTCCGCCATCTCGGCCCGGTGGAGAGCGAACATCTCGCCGCCCTTGCCCAGCGCGGCTATCGCTTCTCCATCGATCACGTGACCGATCTGCGCATCGAGCCGCGCGAACTCGCCGACCGCGGCGTGCGCTTCGTCAAGGTCCCCGCGGCGCTGCTGCTCGACCCGAAACAGGCCTCGCTGTCCGATATCCATGCCGCAGATCTGTCCGATCTGCTCGGTCGCTTCGGCATCGACCTGATCGCCGACCGGATCGAGGGCGAGCGCGCGGTGGTGGACCTGCTCGATTTCGACGTCCGCTTCGGCCAGGGCTTCCTGTTCGCCGCGCCGCGGCCGTTGCGCCCGGAAACCCCGGCTGCTAACGGAGCCGCGGCACCTGCAGCCAATGCTTCACCCAACAAGGCTCCAACCGGAACCGTAAGCCCGGCCCGGCCAGCCAGCGCCGCCCCGCGGGGCGAACCGCCGCGCAATAGCGGCCTCGCTGCCCTGGCCCGCCGCGCCACCGGTCCGAACTGATCGGCACCTGATCTCATGACCACACTGCGTTTCGCCGAGCGTCTGCGCGACCTCACCGGCAATGTCGATGTCGTTCTCAGCGATATCTGGGGCGTCGTCCATAACGGGCTGGAGTCGTTTCCGGACGCCTGCGCGGCGCTGCATACGTTCCGCCAGAACGGCGGCACGGTGGTGCTGATCACCAATGCCCCGCGCCCTGCGGATTCCGTGCAGCGGCAGCTCCGCAAGTTGCATGTGCCCGACGATTGCTATGACGCCATCGTCTCGTCCGGCGATCTGACCCGCCATTTCGTGGCCGAGCGGCCGGGCCAGGCGATGCATCTGATCGGCCCCGATCGCGACTCATCGATCCATCGCGGACTGGACGTGCGGCTCGTGCCGCTGATGGAGAGCGACTACATCGTCTGTAGCGGCCTGTTCGACGACGAGACCGAAACTGCCGAGGACTATCGCGACATGATGAGCCAGGCGCTGTCGCGCAAGCTGACTATGGTCTGTGCCAATCCGGACATCATCGTCGAGCGCGGCGACCGCCTGATCTATTGCGCCGGCGCCGTCGCCGAGCTCTATCGGGAGATGGGCGGCGAGGTGATCTTCTATGGCAAGCCGCACCGGCCGATCTATGACCGCGCGATGGCGCTGGCCAAGGCCAAGCGCGGCAAGGACACGCCGCTCGACCGCGTGCTCGCCATTGGCGACAGCGTGCGCACCGATCTGGCCGGCGCCCATGGCTATGGCATCGATCTCTTGTTCGTCACCCGCGGCATTCATGCCGGAGATTTCGACGGCGTGGAGCAGATGAATGCGTCCGAGGTGAAAGAGCTGTTCGGGCATCCGCCGAAGGCGTTGATGCGCGAATTGACGTGGTGATCGTAGGGCGGATTAGCGAAGCGTAATCCGCCGTTCTTCGCCACACGCGCTCGGCCGGCGGATTACGGCTGCGCCTAATCCGCCCTACGGCCCAAAACGCAAAATGCCCGGCGCATCGGCCGGGCATTCGCAAAACTCTCTAACCTGCGATCCGCTTACGCCGGCACGGCGTCCGGGAACACGGCTTCGATCTTGGTCTTCAGCGTCGCCGCGTTGAACGGCTTGACGATGTAGTTGTTCACACCGGCCTTCTTGGCGGCGATCACGTTCTCGGTCTTGGATTCCGCCGTGATCATGATGAACGGGGTCTGCGACAGGTTGGGATCGGCGCGGACTTCCTTGAGCAGGTCGTAGCCGGTCATCGGCTCCATGTTCCAGTCGGAGATCACCAGCCCGTACTTCTTGTCGCGCATCTTGGCGAGCGCGGCGGAGCCGTCGGTCGCCTCATCGACGTCCTCGAAGCCGATCTGCTTCAGGAGGTTCCGGATGATGCGCAGCATCGTGTTGTAGTCGTCCACAATCAGGACAGGCATGGAATGGTCGAGGGCCATCCTGGTCTCCGCCGTTCAGTTGGTTCAATCGCGCGATTCGATCGCCGATCCGTCAGACCGCGATCATGCCCACCGTCGATTGAGAAAGCGTTTCCGAGCCGCGCCCGTCAGACGAAAGGGGCGTTGCGCGCCTGCGTGCGCCGCAGCAGAGTGCCGGCGCGTCACCCGATAAGAACCAAAAAGACCTTGAGTTCCATGACCGCCGCTCGCCAGCCGCTGGACGACGACCCGCATCATCACGGCCCACAGGTCGCGTTCGAGGACCTCGAGGTCGGCCAGCAGGCCGAGATCCGTCAGCTCGTGGACGAGGACACGGTCCGCCGATTCGCGGCGCTGACGGGCGACACCAACCCGGTGCATCTCTCGGAGGCCTATGCGGCCAACACCCGCTTCGGCGGCCGCATCGCCCATGGCCTGTTCACCGCGAGCCTGATCTCGGCGGTGTTCGGCACCAAGCTGCCCGGGCCGGGCGCGATCTACCTGTCGCAGACGCTCAAGTTCCGCGCGCCGGTCTTCATCGGCGACGAGGTTCTGGCGCAGGTCGAGATCACGGCGCTCGATCCGGCCCGCCAGCGCGCGACCTTCTTCTGCACCTGCATGGTGGGCGAGAAGACCGTGCTCGACGGCGAGGCCCAGATCATGGTGCCGACGCGCGACGAGATCGAAGCCGAGCTCGCCTGAGGTCTCCGCGGCGCTGCGGCGCCGCACTTGACGTCGCGCTCTCGGACGGGCCACCTCGCGGGCGCAAAACACCTCCGCGCGTCGATGGCCGATCGTCCGAGCCCTCCCCTCCTCTTCGTCGACCCGCCCCGGCTGCCGCCCGAACTGCGCGACGGCCATGTGGTCGTGGGCAATTTCGACGGCGTGCATCGCGG
>JAEXHR010000383.1 GCA_023449855.1 Pseudomonadota bacterium
ATGAAGCCCTGATCGGCCATCGCGGCGACGACGAGCTGGGCACGCTTCTCCGCCAGATCGGGGTTGCGGTTGGGCGCGAGCCGCGACGGAGCCTGGACTAGGCCGGCCAGCATGGCGGCCTCCGCAATCGTCACGGAACGCGCCGATTTGTTGAAATAGCGCTGCGCGGCCGCCTCGACGCCATAGGCGCCGGAGCCGAAATAGACGCGGTTGAGATAGAGTTCGAGGATCTGGTTCTTGGAGTGCTTGCGCTCCAGCCAGAACGCGAGCTCCACCTCTTGCAGCTTGCGCTGCATGGTGCGCTCCTGGGTCAGGAACAGGTTTTTCGCGAGCTGCTGGGTCAGCGTCGAGCCGCCCTGCGACACGCCGCGATGCATCAGGTTGGCCGCCGCGGCGCGTGCGATGCCGATGGGATCGACGCCCCAATGCGAATAGAAGCGGCGGTCCTCGATGGCGATGAAGGCTTTCGGCAGATAGGGCGGCAGGTCCTTCAGCGCGACATTGTCGCCGGCCTGTTCGCCGCGGGTGGTCAGCACCGTGCCGTCCATGCCGACGATCTGGATGGTGGGCGGGCGCTTGGGAATTTCGAGCGACTGGATCGGCGGCAGATGCGCGCCGACATAGACGATGGCGCCACCGATCAGGATTGCGGCCCACAGGCCGAGCACCGCGCCCCAATAGAACATCCGCTTGAGGCTGCGGCCAAAACCGCCGCGGCTCTTGCTGCGGGCCTTGCTGGAGCTGCGGGTCTGGCGCGGCTTCTCGGCTGGCTCGCGCTTCGGCGTTTTCTTCGGCCGATCGTCACCGCCGCCCGGCACGCGATCGTCGGCCGTGAGCCGCAGATCGGACAGCGCTGCGCCGAGCCCGAATGTCGGCTCCTTGCGCCCGCCGCCCTTTTTCTTGCCCCACGCCATACGCAAACACCAAGCTCCGTTGCGTGAAGCGTATCGACCGCGGTTTAAGGCGCCGTAAAGCGGAGGTTAACGCATCGGAAACGGAGTTCCATCTCGTGCGTTGTCGTCGCGAGCGCGAATGCCCGCACAGGAACGGATTGAACTTGCGCGCGGAATTCGCTGAAGTGGGATGTGGCGCGGAAGCGATCCGCACATCGGGAAGGACGATCCGAGGTTGAGTGTCGATTCAGCGAGTGCGGCCAAGATTCCTGCCGCGGTCTCCGATCCGCAGCGCCTGACGGTGCTGCACAGCTATGACATGCTGGATACCGGCCCGGAGCCGGAATTCGACGACATCGTCATGCTCGCCCGCCAGATCTGTGGCGCGCCGGTGGCGCTTATCTCGCTCGTCGATGCCGACCGGCAATGGTTCAAGGCGGTGTCCGGCCTCGACATCTGCGAAACCTCCATCGATCAATCGGTCTGCGCCCATGCGCTCGGCGGGCCGGAAACGCTCAACATCCCGGACCTCACGGGCGATCTGCGAACGAAGGACAATCCGCATGTCGTCGGCGAGCCGCATCTGCGCTTCTATGCCGGTGCGCCGCTGATCGCGGCCGAAGGCGTCGCCATCGGCACCGTCTGTGTGGTCGATACCGTGCCGCGGCCGGGCGGCCTGCGGCCCGACCAGCTCGCCGCGCTGGAAGCGCTGGCGCGGCAGGTGATGACTCAATTCGAGCTTCGCCGCGATCTGGTTCGCGCCTATGGGCAAACCCGGCGTCACGACCGTGCGCCGCCCGCGTCCGTCGATCACCGCGATGTCGAGGCGCGCTATCACACGCTGTTCAATTCGCTGGATTCAGGATTCTGCGTGGTCGAACTTGCCTTCGATGCCGCGGGCGCTCCCACCGACTACAAATTCGTCGAGGTGAACACCGCCTTCGAAAGCCAGACCGGGCTGCACGAGGCCGCCGGCAAATGGATGCGCGACCTTGCGCCGAAGCACGAGCAGCACTGGTTCGACATCTATGGCAAGGTGGCGCTCACGGGCCAGCCGGTGCGCTTCGAGCAGCGTGCCGAGCAGCTCGGCGATCGCTGGTACGATGTCCATGCCTTTCGCATCGGTGCGGCCGAGGCGCGGCAGGTGGCGATCCTGTTCAACGACATCAGTACGCGCCGCAAGGCCGATCAGCAGATGCAACTGATCAATGCCGAACTCGGCCATCGCATGAACAATGCGATGGCTCTGGTGCAGGCGATCGCGAACCAGACGCTGCGCAGCGTCACCGAGCGTCATGCGGTCGACGCCTTCGAGCGCCGTCTCGATGCGCTCAGCCGCGCGCACAATATCCTGCAACAGCAGAGCTGGGTATCGGCCGGCTTGCGCGAGGTGATCATCGGCGTGCTGGCAGCTCATGCGGACAGGGCGCGTGTGAAGCTTGACGGGGCGGACATTGCGCTCGACCCGAAGGCGGCATTGTCATTCTCCATGCTGTTGCACGAGCTTGCGACCAATGCGGTGAAATACGGTGCGCTCGGCAGCAATCACGGCCATGTCGCCGTATCCTGGGCGACGGATAGCGGAGTGCTGGTGTTCGACTGGCACGAGATCGGCGGCCCCGAAGCGGCGGCGCCATCGCGAAAGGGACTCGGCACGCGCCTGATCGATCTCGGCATCGCCGGGTCTGGCGATGTCAGCAAGAGCTACGACGCATCAGGTTTTCGCGCGACATTCAAGGCACCGCTGGAGAAAGTGGAGTATCGCGGCTGAGGTGAAGGCTCTTATCCCTCCCCCAAGCAGCGTAGCTGCGCCGTGGGGAGGGTGGATCGACTGCGGAGCAGTCGAGACGGGTGGGGTCTCTCAACACGCTCTGACGTCACGTGGGGCACCCCACCCGGCGCTACGCGCCACCCTCCCCACTGCGCGCAGCTTCGCTGCGCTTGGTGGAGGGAGGCCATCCGCTGCGGCGCGTTAAATGGCCGAGCTACTCCAGTCCCTGCACCGCAGGCGTTTTGTCGCCCGTCGCCGCAGGCGTCTCCGGTTTAGCTTCGGTCGCAGGCGGAGCGACGGTTGGCGGCGTCTCCGGCTTCTCCGCAGCAGGCGTCGGCACAGCGGGCGCTGCTTCCGGCGCCTTCACTTCGGCCGGCTTCGATTCTGTCACCGCAGATTGCTGCACCGGCGCCGGCGTCGGTGTCGCAGCCGGCTCTGCCGGCTTCTCCGCGATCGGCTTGTCGATCACCGGCGGCTTCTCCACCGCAACGGGTTTTGCCGGGGTCGCGACGGCGCGGGCAGGCGGCTGTTTCGGCAGCGGTACGGTCGCGGTGCGGCTCGCCACCTTCTGCTTGGGAGCCGGCGCGGCGGCAGACGGCGCATTGCCGGCAGTCCTGGCTGCGTTGGCATCGAATGGCGGGCGGCGATATTGCGGCAGTTCGGGCAGAGCGGCTTGCGGGCCGTAACGGGCCACGACCCCTTCGTTCATGCGGTCGCCCATCTGGTAGGCCGGCATGAAACGCAGAATTCTGCCGCTGCGGGCATCGATCACCATGCGGCCGTCTTCGCCGCGGCGATCGATGGCCGCCACCGTATAGACGAGTCCGCGCTGCTGCGGCGCGCCGAGCGGCGAGAAGCCGGCCTCGCGCAGGATCGCGTAAATTTCATGCGGCGGCAGTACGGCCGGGGCGTAGCCAACGCCATAGCGCGGTCCCGGGCCGTATGACGGGCCGGGCACATGGATGCGGGGCGGCGGCATTGCGGCGTAAGGGCCGGGGGCCTCGACGTCGGATACCACGACGGCGTCGCCGCGCATCGGCGGCAGCACCTGCGCCTGCGCAGCCGTTGCCAGTATGAGGCCGGCCGCGGTCAGGCATCCCACAGTGAATTTCATCGCAAGCTCCTTCGACGCCCCCGCGCCCGGAGATCGGGGTTCGGTCCCCCGAACCTGGATTGGCGCCCGTCAACACTCTTGCGGGGTTCCCCGTCTCAGGCGTTAATGGACGGAGCCAAACTCTCCGGGGAATTCGGCAGGGAAAGGGCCGGATCGCGGCACCTTTGGTGCAGCACGTGGCGGTTCGGTAACACCCTGTGACGAGCGATTTGCCATGCGCTGTTGCATTGCGATGCCGGACTCACACGCGCTTGTGTGCTAGATAAAAGTTTGGCAAGGTGATGGTTAGGACAGCATCACTGTCGCAATTTTTTGTGGCAGAACCCGCATAGGGGCTGCGACAAAACCAGGCGCTCCGGTTAAGGAGACGGCTTGTAAGGCAGGATATGGGGTGGCCACCGGGGACGATGGGCGCCACCAGTCTGAATTCTGAAAACGAGGCTCGCAAGACGCGCGAGCGGTAGCCCAAGAGGGTTCCGCGAGCGTCAAAGGTGCGCCGACAAAGGTGGCAGAGCCCTGACGGGGGCTGAGAGGACGAAGATGAGCGGATCAGAGCACGAGCGCCAATTGATCGAGACCGGCACGCATTCGGCGGCCCCGGCTATCAAATCGGCTCACGTGAAAGACGTTGCTCTGAAAGATTCGGCCATCAAACCTGAACTGCATACCTATCGTCCGCCGGCACTGGGTCTCTACGACCCGTCCAAGGAAAAGGACGCCTGCGGCGTTGGTTTCATCGCCAATATAAAGGGTGCGAAGTCGCATCAGATCGTATCTGACGCGCTCAATATCCTGTGCAATCTCGAGCATCGCGGCGCCACCGGCGCGGATCCGCGCTTTGGCGACGGCGCGGGCATTCTCGTGCAGATTCCGCACAAGTTCTTCGCCCGCAAGGCGACCGAACTCGGCTTCGAACTGCCGGAGCCCGGCCAATATGCCGTCGGCGCGCTGTTCATGCCGCGCGACGTGCCGTGGCGGAAGGTTCTGCAGGGCATCATCGCCGACCAGATCAAGGCCGAAGGCCTCAAGCTGCTCGGCTGGCGCGAAGTGCCGACCGACAATGCGTCGCTCGGCGAAAGCGTGAAGCCGACCGAGCCGACCAACATGCAGGTCTTCATCGGCATCGGCAAAGCCAAGATCGCTGACGCCACCGATTTCGAGCGCCGTCTCTATATCCTGCGCAAGTCGATCTCGCAGGCGATCTATTCGCGCCGCGAGCGCGGATTGTCGGGCTATTACGCCTGCTCGATCTCGTGCCGCACCATCATCTACAAGGGCATGTTCCTCGCCGACCAGCTCGGCAGCTACTATGCCGATCTGCACGAAGAGGATTTCGAGTCCGCGCTCGCCCTCGTGCATCAGCGCTTCTCGACCAACACCTTCCCGACCTGGTCGCTGGCGCATCCGTTCCGCATGGTTGCGCATAACGGCGAAATCAACACGCTGCGCGGCAACACCAACTGGATGGCCGCACGCCAGGCCTCGGTGGAATCGGAACTGTTTGGCAAGGACATCAGCCGCCTTTGGCCGATCTCCTATGAAGGCCAGTCGGACACCGCCTGCTTCGACAACGCGCTCGAATTCCTCGTGCAGGGCGGTTATTCGCTCGCGCACGCGGTCATGATGATGATTCCGGAAGCGTGGGCCGGCAATCCGCTGATGGATGAGCAGCGCCGCGCCTTCTACGAATATCATGCCGCGCTGATGGAGCCGTGGGCCGGCCCGGCTGCGCTGGCCGTCACCGACGGTCGCCAGATCGGCGCCACGCTGGACCGCAACGGCCTGCGTCCGGCCCGCTATCTCGTCACCAAGGACGACCGCATCATCATGGCGTCCGAAATGGGCGTGCTGACGATTCCGGAAGAGGACATCATCACCAAGTGGCGCCTGCAGCCCGGCAAGATGCTGCTGGTCGATCTCGAACAGGGGCGCCTGATCCCGGACGACGAGATCAAGGCAGAGCTGGCCGCCAGCCATCCCTATGCACAGTGGCTGCACAACACGCAGATGCGTCTGGAAGAAATGCCCGACGCGCCGTCGACGGGCCAGCGCTCGAACCTGCCGCTGCTCGCGCGCCAGCAGGCGTTCGGCTACACCCAGGAAGACGTCACCCTCCTGATGACGCCGATGGCGTCGCAGGGCGAGGAAGCCGCCGGCTCCATGGGCACCGACACGCCGATCTCGGCGCTGTCGAACAAGCCGAAGCCGCTCTACACTTATTTCAAGCAGAACTTCGCGCAGGTGACCAACCCGCCGATCGATCCGATCCGCGAGGAGCTCGTCATGAGCCTCGTCTCGATCATCGGTCCGCGGCCGAACCTGCTCGACCATGAAGGCGTCGCCACCACCAAGCGCCTCGAAGTTCGTCAGCCCATCCTCACCGACCAGGATCTCGAAAAGATCCGCTCGATCTCGGATGTCGCCGACTCGCACTTCGTCTCGCGCACCCTCGACACCACGTTCCATGCCGGTCTGGGTTCGTCGGGCATGGAGCAGGTGCTGGATGAACTCTGCGCACGTGCCGAAGGCGCGGTGCGCGAGGGCGTCAACATCATTATCCTGTCGGACCGCATGGCGGGCTCGGATCGCATCCCGATCCCGGCGCTGCTCGCCTGCGCCGCCGTGCATCACCATCTGATCCGCACCGGCCTGCGTACGTCCGTGGGTCTCGTCGTCGAGAGCGGTGAGCCGCGCGAAGTGCATCACTTCGCGTGTCTCGCAGGCTATGGCGCCGAAGCGATTAACCCGTATCTGGCCTTCGAGTCGATCATCGCGATGAAGGGCAACCTGCCCGTCAAGCTCGACGACTACGAGATCGTCAAGCGCTACATCAAGTCGATCGGCAAGGGCCTGCTGAAGGTGATGTCCAAGATGGGCATCTCCACCTACCAGTCCTATTGCGGCGCGCAGATCTTCGACGCCGTCGGCCTCCGCTCGGAGTTCATCGCGAAGTACTTCACCGGCACCCACGGTCAGATCGAGGGCGTCGGCCTTGCAGAGATCGCGGAAGAAACCGTGCGCCGCCACAACGAGGCGTTTGGCGAGATCCAGATCTTCAAGAATGCACTCGATATTGGCGGTGAATACGCCTATCGCAGCCGTGGCGAAGACCATGCCTGGAATGCCGAGACGGTTTCGCTGCTGCAGCACGCCGCGCGCGGTAATTCGCAGGAGCGCTATCGCGCTTTCGCCAAGATGCTCAATGATCAGCAGGAACGCCTGCTGACGCTGCGCGGCCTGTTCAGGATCAAGACCGCCGAGGACGAGAAGCGCAAGCCGGTCCCGCTCGAGGAAGTCGAATCGGCCGCCGAGATCGTCAAGCGTTTCGCCACCGGTGCGATGTCCTACGGTTCGATCTCGCGCGAGGCGCATACCACCCTCGCTATTGCCATGAACCGGATCGGCGGCAAGTCGAACACCGGTGAAGGCGGCGAGGAATCGGATCGTTTCAAGCCGATGCCGAATGGCGACTCGATGCGCTCGGCGATCAAGCAGATCGCGTCCGGCCGCTTTGGCGTGACGACGGAATATCTCGTCAATTCGGACATGATGCAGATCAAGATGGCGCAGGGCGCGAAGCCCGGCGAAGGCGGTCAGTTGCCCGGCCACAAGGTCGACGCGACCATCGCTGCCGTGCGCCACTCGACCCCGGGCGTCGGCCTGATCTCGCCGCCGCCGCATCATGACATCTATTCGATCGAAGATATCGCGCAGCTCATCTACGACCTGAAGAACGTCAATCCGGCGGGTCAGGTCTCGGTGAAGCTGGTATCGGAAATCGGCGTCGGCACGGTGGCCGCGGGCGTCGCCAAGGCGCGCGCCGACCATGTGACCATCGCCGGCTTCGAAGGCGGCACTGGCGCGTCGCCGCTGACCTCGATCAAGCATGCAGGCTCGCCGTGGGAAATCGGCCTCGCCGAAACCCACCAGACCCTGGTGCGTGAACGCCTGCGCTCGCGCATCGTCGTCCAGGTCGACGGTGGCTTCCGCACCGGCCGCGACGTCGTCATCGGCGCTCTCCTGGGTGCTGACGAGTTCGGCTTCGCCACCGCGCCGCTGATCGCCGCCGGCTGCATCATGATGCGCAAGTGCCATCTCAACACCTGCCCGGTTGGCGTCGCCACCCAGGACCCGGTGCTGCGCAAGCGCTTCACCGGCCAGCCCGAGCATGTGATCAACTACTTCTTCTTCGTCGCCGAGGAAGTCCGCGAGATCATGGCTACGCTCGGCTACCGCTCGTTCAACGAGATGGTCGGCCAGGTGCAGATGCTGGACCAGACCGCGCTCGTCTCGCACTGGAAGGCCAAGGGTCTCGATTTCTCCAAGCTGTTCGTGCGCCAGCCCGAGCTGCCAGGCCAGATGATCTATCACACGGAAGAGCAGAACCATCATCTGGAGAAGGTGCTCGACCGCGAGCTCATCGCCAACGCGCAGCCGGCCCTCGACCGCGGCGCGCCGGTGAAGTTCGACGCCAGGATCAACTCCACCAACCGTTCCGCCGGCGCCATGCTGGCCGGTGCGGTGGCCAAGATCTACGGCCATGCCGGCCTGCCCGAGGACACCATCAAGGTGTCGCTGAAGGGCACCGCCGGTCAGGCCTTCGGCGCCTGGCTGTGCAACGGCATCACCTTCGATCTCGAAGGCGAAGGCAACGACTATGTCGGCAAGGGCCTGTCGGGCGGCAAGATCATCGTCCGTCCGCCCGCGCATTCCGGCATCGTGCCGGAAGAGTCGATCATCGTCGGCAACACCGTGATGTATGGCGCGATCGAAGGCGAGTGCTACTTCCGCGGTGTCGCTGGCGAACGCTTCGCCGTGCGTAACTCGGGTGCCGTCGCCGTCGTCGAAGGTGCCGGCGATCACTGCTGCGAATACATGACCGGCGGCATCGTCGTGGTGCTCGGCAAGACCGGTCGCAACTTCGCGGCGGGCATGTCCGGCGGCATCGCCTATGTGCTCGACGAGGCCGGCGATTTCGAGAAGCTGTGCAACATGGCGATGGTCGAACTCGAACCCGTCCTCTCCGAGGAGCTGGTGGCCGAGAACACCTATCATCACTCGGGCGATCTCGAGGCGCATGGCAAGGTGGACGTGTTCGCCAACCTGCTGGAATCGGACATCGAGCGTCTGCACATCCTGATCTCGCGCCACGCAAAGTATGCCGGCTCGAAGAAGGCGGAAATGATCCTCGCTGACTGGAAGAGCTGGCTGCCGAAATTCCGCAAGGTCATGCCGGTCGAATACCGACGTGCGCTGAAAGAGATGAAAGCGAAAGCCGCCGAGGCCGAACCGCAGATCGCGATCGGCGCGTAAGGCAAAGTAATACTCGCCGTCATTGCGAGCGAAGCGAAGCAATCCAGAAGCCAAGTGAAGAACTGGATTGCTTCGTCGCTAATGCTCCTCGCAATGACGATCAGCTAGAGACGGGTTAGAGGCAGTAAGTCACGATGGGCAAGATCACCGGTTTTCTCGAAATCGAACGTCACGATCGCAAGTACGCGCCGGTCGCGGAGCGGTTGAAGAACTACAATGAATTCGTCATTCCGCTGACGGAGAAAGACACGCGCGACCAGGCCGCGCGCTGCATGAATTGCGGCATTCCCTATTGCCACGGCACCGGCTCGGTTGCCCCCGGCACGCCCGGCTGCCCGGTCAACAACCAGATCCCGGACTGGAACGACCTCGTCTATCAGGGCAACTGGGAAGAAGCCTCGCGCAACCTGCATTCGACCAACAACTTCCCGGAATTCACCGGCCGCATCTGTCCGGCGCCGTGCGAAGCGTCCTGCACGCTGAACATCGACGACAACCCGGTCACCATCAAGACGATCGAATGCGCCATCGTCGACAAGGCCTGGGACAATGGCTGGCTGAAGCCGCAGGTCGCCGCCGTCAAGACCGGTCGCAAGGTCGCGGTGATCGGCGCCGGCCCGGCCGGCATGGCCTGCGCACAGCAGCTCGCCCGCGCCGGCCACGAAGTGCATGTCTATGAGAAGTTCGCCAAGGCCGGTGGTCTGATGCGCTATGGCATTCCCGACTTCAAGATGGAGAAGGGCGTCATCGACCGCCGCGTCGAGCAGATGGTCGGCGAAGGCATCATCTTCCACTACAACACGCCAGTGGGCGGCACCGCGCCGAATGCCGTCGATCCCGTCGAACTCGCCAGGACCTACGACGCCATTGCCCTCACCGGCGGCGCCGAGCACGGCCGCGATCTGCCGATCCCGGGTCGCGAGCTCGATGGCATCCATTTCGCCATGGACTTCCTGCCGCAGCAGAACCGCCGCGTCGGCAACGAGCCGCTCGGTGACGTGAAGGAGATCCTGGCCGGCGGCAAGCATGTGATTGTGATCGGCGGCGGCGACACCGGCTCGGACTGCATCGGCACCTCGCTGCGTCAGGGCGCGCTGTCGGTGACCCAGCTCGAAATCATGCCGGCGCCGCCGGAGAAGGAAAACAAGGGCCTCACCTGGCCGAACTGGCCGCTGAAGATGCGCACCTCGTCGAGCCAGGCCGAAGGCGCCGAGCGCGAATTCGCTGTGCTGACCCAGAGCTTCGAAGGCAAGGACGGCAAGGTCACCCAGCTCAATTGCGTGCGCGTGGACGACAAGTTCAAGCCGATCCCGGGCAGTGAATTCGTCCTCAAGGCCGATCTCGTCCTGCTCGCCATGGGCTTCGTGCATCCCGTGCATGAAGGCATGCTGAAGACCCTCGGCGTCGAGCTCGATCAGCGCGGCAATGTCCGCGCCGGCCTCACCGACTTCGCGACCTCGCTGCCGAAGGTCTATTCGGCCGGTGACATGCGCCGCGGTCAGTCGCTGGTGGTGTGGGCGATCCGCGAAGGCCGTCTGTGCGCCCGTGCGATCGATACCGCACTGATGGGGACGACGACGCTGCCGAGGTGACCTTGCTTCCACCCTCC
>JAEXHR010000015.1 GCA_023449855.1 Pseudomonadota bacterium
GTAAGCCGAAGCTCGTTGCCATCATCGCGGTCGCCCGAAAGCTCCTCACCATCCTCAACGCCATCCTCCGGGACAAAACGCCATGGCAGCCCAAAAACGCTTGACCCGAAAGACAGTCGCTCCCCACTGCGCAGCTTCGCTGCTTGGGGGAGGGAGTCCATGCCGCCGGCGCGTTCACACGCCAATATTATCGATCAGCCGCGTCTTGCCGAGTTTGGCCGCCACCAGCAGCCGCACTGGTCCGTCCTTCATCGATGCCACCGGCGCCAATGTCTCTGCATGACGCGCCTCGAAATAATCCAGCGCGAAACCGGCTGCGGTGATCATGGCAGCGCCGCCGGCGAGCGCGATGTCGAAGGCATCGCCGGCTTTCAGCCGCTTCGCGGTTTCCTTCATGGCCTTGTAAAGCACCGGCGCAGTCGCGCGGTCTTCAGGCGAAAGGTAGACATTGCGCGAAGACATCGCGAGACCGTCGCGCTCACGTATCGTGGTGGCGCCGATCACCTTGACGCCGAGATCGAGATCCCGCGCCATCCGCGTCACCACCTTCAACTGCTGGAAATCCTTCTCGCCGAAGAACGCCATGTCCGGTCGCACCTGGGTGAACAGCTTGCCGACCACGGTGGCGACACCGCCGAAGAAATGCGGGCGAAAGCGATCTTCAAGATCGACGGTGGCCGGACCTTCGGTGACGATCCTGCTCGCGAAGCCGTCCGGATACATGACCTTGGCATCGGGATTCCAGATGAGATCGGCGCCGGCCTCGGTCAGTTTGGCGAGGTCGCTCTTCCAGGTCCGCGGATAGGCGCCGAAATCCTCGGTGGGCGCGAACTGGGTCGGATTCACGAAGATCGAGACCACGACCTTGTCGCAGCGGCGCTGGGCGAGCCGCACCAGCGAGATGTGGCCGTCATGCAATGCGCCCATGGTGGGCACCAGGCCGACGGTCGCCTTGCGGACGCGCAGGCCGTCCACCGCGCGGCGAAGGGCAGGGAGCGTGCGGGCAATTTGGGGGGCGCGGCGGGGCATGTTGGCTCGTTCTCGTTGGCGTCGTGGATGCGGGCGCGTCTGCTTAGCAAAGCACGCCTAGGTGCGCCAAGCCTTCGCTGCGGTGTTCCGATGCCGCAATCGTGCTGCAGATTCATCATTAAGAGCGTCCGGCGGGGCTTCATCGGTCCGAAGCCCGCATTTTTCTTGACCGTCGAACCAGCGTGCTTTGAAGATCGTCGCAAGGATCGCAAGCGATCCCCGAGGGATCGCAAACGATGTTGATGCACAGCGCACAGCAGTCCGGCACGGCGCATGTCATCGTGCTCGGCAACGAGAAGGGCGGGTCGGGCAAGTCCACGACCGCGCTTCACATCGCTGTGGCGTTGCTCAAGGCCGGCCAGCGCGTGGCCACCATCGATCTCGATTGTCGCCAGCAGAGCTTCACCCGCTATATCGACAATCGCCGCGCCTGGGCGGCGCAGGCGGGCCTGATGCTCGATGTGCCCGAGCATCATTGCCTGCAGCTCGGCGACCGCATGCAGATTGCGGAGAACGAAGCTTTCGAGCTCGAACAGTTCGCGCAGGCGATGGCTGCGGTGGAACGCACGCACGACTTCATCGTCATCGACACGCCGGGCAGCGACACTTTCCTGATGCGGCTGGCGCATTCGATGGCGGACACGCTGGTGACGCCGATCAACGACAGCTTTCTCGATTTCGATGTGCTCGGCACGGTCGATCCCGCGAACTACACAGTGACGGGCGAGAGCCACTACGCACAGATGGCCCGCGACGCGCGCCGCAAACGCCGTCAGCACGACGGCTCCACCACGGACTGGATCGTGGTGCGCAACCGTCTTTCCATGATCGGCTCCCGCAACAAGATGCTGGTCGCCGGCGTGCTCGACGAACTCGCCCTCCGACTCGGCTTTCGCCCGGTGGACGGGCTGGCCGAGCGTGTGATGTATCGCGAATTCTTCCCGCGCGGCCTGACCGCCCTCGACGACCTCAATGAGGCGACCCTCGGCCGGCGCCCGAGCATGGGCCATGTCACCGCCCGCGAGGAGGTGGTGGAACTGCTCCGCAAGCTCAAGCTCCCGCTCGACGAGCGCGGTCGTCGCCGTGCCGCCAATCGCGCCGAGTGGGCGTTGCAGGCGGACAAGCCGCTCGATCTGCACGACATCGTCGGCAGCTAAGACGATCGTTTCCGCTATATAACTGATTTAGCTCGGTATTTCCGTTTCGTGTCCGCGCGATTGCGCCGATTTCACGGGTATCATGGGGCGGGACCATGGAACACCTGGCGCCTTCGGCAGTTGATTTGCCGTTGTATTCCCGGCGTATTTGAAACGTCGTTCCCTTGCGGAAACGGATTAAATTCGCTGAATTCTGTCGTAGTTTTTATTCGCAACTGCACAAGAAAAGGATGCGGCGCACAATGTTACAGCGCCTGAATCACAACATTTAGCCTTCCTGTCACGGCGCTGTGACATATATGCTGTTCAAGCAGCGGTCATTGTCATCCACCGATTACAATCATCGCAGCCTGGACCGGCGAAGCCCGCCGAGGGACCGAACATGAAACGCGGATTGCTTATTCTGCTTTCGGTTTGCGTACTGACCACTATCGCGTATGTCACCGCGAGTAAGTGGGCGATCCGTCATGAGACGCTGACGTTCTTCGACCAGGAACGTAATCGTCCCGTGCAGGTCGATATCGCCGTTCGCCGCGACAAGGAAATGCAGGCCAATGCCGGTATGATCACCTTGCCGGTGGCGATCCTCAATCACGGCAACACCGTCAAGTTCACGGAATACTCGTTCCTCGCCAACGTGTTTGCTGCACGCGGCTACATGGCCGTGAGCATCCAGCACGATCTCGCGACGGATGCGCCGCTCGTTACCAAGGTGGGCGAACTGTATGTCGGCCGCCTGCCTGTCTATGAGCGCGGCGTCGAGAACATCAAATTTGCGGTCAAGGAGCTGAAGAAGATTCAGCCGAGCTCCGACTATGATCACCTGACCCTGGTTGGTCATTCCAATGGCGGCGACATCTCCATGTTCTTCGCCAAGGAGTATCCGGACGAAGTGCGCAAGGTCGTGACGCTCGATAACCTGCGCGTGCCGTTCATGACCGACGGCAAGTTCAAGATCCTGTCTTTCCGGTCGCACGACTCTGTCTTCAAGCCCGATCCCGGTGTCGTGCCCGACGACGATGTCTGCGAGAAGGCCGGCATCACCGTCGTCAATACGGGTGCGCAGCACACGGATATGAGCGACCGCGGTCCGGAAGCGCTGAAGGAGAAGATTCAGGGGCTGCTGTCGAAGTTCCTGGACGATGACAGCAAGTTGTCGCCCGTGAAAGGGAAGCCGCAGATCCTGGACAAGCCCAAGCCGGCTTCCGCTCAGCAGAGCATGATGACCGATCCTGGCAAGCTCGCGCAGTATACGCCCAGCGTGAATTGATCTGACGCGGGCGCTACCGTGTGCTAGGTTGAGACATGTCAGAATTGTTGGATCAAGCAATTGCCAAAGTGAGAGCTCTGCCAGTGGCTGAGCAGGACGCTGCCGCATACGCGTTGATCGATTACCTCGAAACCAGGCGCGAAACGCGGCTGAGCGACGAGCAACTTGCTGAGGTCAGGCGGCGGCGTGCTGACCCGAATGCCGTGCGGGTCTCGCACGAGGAAGCTCGCCTGTTCATCGATCGACTCATATCCCAATGAGATCGCATGCGCTTGGTCTTCAACGACAGGGCGCTTGCCGACATTGGGCATATCCACCGATGGATTACTGCAGACTCGCCAGCTGCCGCGGCTCGCATCACTGAGCGGATATTCGCCAGTATCGAAACGCTTTTGTTGTTTCCCGGCATGGGCCATCCCGGGCGCGATCCAGGTACTTTGGAGTGGGCCATTCCGCGGACACCATATGTCGTCGTGTATGAGGTAAGTCACGCTCCGGACGAAGTTTTTGTGCTCGCCATTTTTCATCAGGCACAAGATCGAGGGGATTGATGTCGCACCGGCCATCGGCGCGAATACGTAAGCTTCCAACCCCGCCCACAACCGACTATTGATCGCGGCATGGCTACGTTGATTGCGGGCGCTGTCGCCGTTTTCGTTCTTTACATGCTCTTGCAGCTGCTTCGCACGGCGAACCCTGCGATGCTTGCGCGTGCAATCAAGGTCGCAGGCGGCGTGCTGTGCCTGGCTGCGGCAGCTTTCACGGGGCTGAAGGGCGAGTTCTGGGTCGCCATTCCGATCGGGCTATTTGGCGCCGGCCTGCTGGGCTGGGCGCCGTTCGGCGGCGGGCTGGCCGAAGCTGAGCTTGACCGCCGGTTTCCCGGCTGGCGTCAGTACGCGCAGGGCAACGCGGCAGGGCGGAACGACGGGCGGGCGGCGTCGGGCAAAATGTCGGACGAGGAGGCCTATCAGATCCTTGGCGTGAAGCCGGGCGCGGGGCGCGACGAGATCAGCCGGGCGCACCGATCCCTGATGAAGAAACTGCATCCCGACCAAGGGGGCTCGACGTATCTGGCGGCTCGGGTCAACGAGGCCAAGGATACTCTGCTTCGCACGCATCGCAGCTAACTCCAGAACGCTTTACACTACTGACTGCGAGTTGCTTCCGTTCTCTGTGGGACGCCCCGTCGCCCGTCGTTGTCCGACGTGGTCGATCAATTTCCCTGTCTGACGTTTGTAGTTCGGATTTCTTGACGAGAGGTTGCCCGGCGGGGATTTGTTTACCCTGAAACGCAAAACGGCCGGGACATCGCCCCGGCCGTTTGCTTGTCGTCCCGCTGGTGCGGCGATCAGTTCTTGATGGTGATGCAGGGGATGTCCGAGCGCTTCAGCGTCTTGCAGGCAGCTTCCGCCTGGTCGCGGTCGAGGCCGGCGAAGCGCGCGCGGTAGAGCTTGCGCGAGCCGGCGCCGACGGTCTCGGTGAAGGGATCAGCCTTACCGAGCGTGCCGCGGGCGCTGTCGCGGGCTGCGTCGAGGCGGGTCTTGGCTTCGCTCTCGCTACCGAGTGCGCCGACCTGGATGATCCAGCCGGAATGCACCGTCGTCGGCTTGATCGAGCCGGCCTGCTGCACGGCCTGCGGAGCGGGCGCTGGAGCAGGGGCCGCAGCCGGAGCGGCATAGGCCATGGCCGTGCCGCCATGGGAAGCGCTGGAGGCCGGCAGGACCCCGAGAATGCCATTGCCGGTGCCGTGGCCTGCGGGCTGGCGCGGCATTTCCGAGCGGGCATAAAGCGAATTGGTGGTCTCCGGGGAGCGGGCGGCGGGCTCGCTTGCGGTTGAGACGGTGCTGGTCGCCGCGGGGGCCGGCGTTTCGGTGCTTGCCGAGGCGACGCGGTACTGACCCGACTTCACCTGAACGGTGCGGACGCGGACCGGCTTCATCGGCTCGGCCGCGCCCGGAATGGTCGAGATCGGCTCGGACTGGATCACGCCGCTATTGAGCGGGCCGGTGTCGGGCCGGCGTGCCTGCGGCATCGGCGCGGCGGCGGGCGGAACGGCCGCGGTGGCGGCGGCGAGGAAGGAGCGGTTCGGAACGGCTGCCGCGGCCGCCGGGCGGGCCGGGGCAGGCTCGGGAGCGGCGACCGGTTCGGCCGAGGGCGGCGCGGCGGCGGCGACCTGGATCGCGCCATTGACCTGCTTGGTTTCGGTCGGACGCGACTTGGCCTCGACTTCGGCGACTTCGGTCGCGGCTTCCGCCGGGCTGCGTTCGGTGATCGCAGCGACAGTGCGGCGGGTGGCGCCCTTTTCGAGATTGTCGGCCAGCAAGGTGCGCATCGCGGCATCGCGCGAACCGCCGCTGCGGCCGCCGAGCACCACGCCGACCAGATGGCGATTGCCGCGCTTCATGGAAGAGACGAGGTTGAAGCCGGAGGCGCGGGTGTAACCGGTCTTGATGCCGTCCACGCCTTCCACCGAACCGATCAGGCGATTGTGGTTGCGGATGTTGCGGCCACGGAAATTGAACGAGGCGGTGGCGAAATAGCGGTAGTAGCGCGGGAACCGATCCTGGATGGCGCGGCCGAGCACCGATTGGTCGCGGGCGGTGGTGACCTGCGCGTCGTCCGGCAGGCCGGAAGCGTTGCGGTACACGGTGCGGCTCATGCCGAGCGCGCGCGCTTTCTTGGTCATCAGCTTGGCGAAGTCGTCTTCGTCGCCGGCGATCGCTTCGGCGATCACGACAGCGGCGTCATTGGCCGAACGGGTGACGAGACCCTTGATGGCATCCTCGACGCGCAGCGTCTGGCCGGGGCGAAGACCAAGCTTGGTCGGCGACTGCATCGAAGCATGCTGCGAAACGTCCATTTCGCTGTCGAGCGTGATCTTGCCCTGTTCGAGCTTCTCGAACAGCATGTACAGCGTCATGATCTTGGTGAGCGAGGCCGGATGGCGCAGCGAGTCCGGATTGGTCGATTGCAGCACCGAGCCGGAATTGCCGTCGACGATGATGGTGGCGAAAGCGGGGTTGTAGCTGGAGACGCGGGAGATTTTCGCTTTGCCCGACTTGTGTCGGCGGCGGGCGTCCGCGGTGTCGACCGTGAAGGCGACAGCAACGCTGATAGTAGCAAGCCCCAATACGCACGCACGGAGGGTGCGCGACGAAGCAAACGTTGTGCGAAGCATGGACTTCCCCGTCAGATCGGTCTCATTCCCCCACCGGTGAGGCTAAATTATGCCCGGCAACCGGAGGTTCGTCTCAGTTTTCTGGTCGGCCTGAGCGTGCTCTCGACGGAAGGCAAATTCGATCTCGCCATTCTGGCTAAGAGCATGTGCTCACGCAGTTTTTAGGCCTCGCGGCCATTACGCAACAATGCAGGGAATCAAGGTAGGTCGCCCGGGTTGCCAAACAGTTAAGCAAATCTTGCGTTGCATACCGGATTTCGCGGCAAATGCCGGCGATTGTGCATTGCACGCAATTCTTGACCGAATTGTGCGTTGCGGGATAGATGCGGCTTGAGCAATTTCGGGTTGGAACTGTCCGCCCGCCCATGCAGTCCGGGAAAGGATTTCACGTGATCAAACTCGAAGATTTTCAGCAATACGGTCAAGAGCAGTTCGCCAGCGCCGTCGCGTCGGCAGCGGAAATGGGCAGCAATGCCCAGGCGATCGCGACTGCGGTCGGCGACTACGCCAAGAAGTCGATCGAAGACGGTAATGCGATGGTGACCGAGCTGGCGACCGTCAAGTCGATGGAGAAGGCATTCGAGATCCAGAGCGACTATGCCCGGATCGCCTATGAGAATTTCGTCGCCGAAGGACAGAAGATCAGCGGCCTTTATGCCGATCTCGCCAAGCAAGCCTGCAAGCCGTTCGAAGGCTTTATGGCGAAGATGACGTCGGCGGCTTGAGAGCGCGGATTATCGGAACGAAAAACGCCCGGCCAGATGGCCGGGCGTTTTTGTTTGGAGGGAGCTACGCGTCTTAGCGTGACACGCGCAGCTTGTTCAGCGAATTGCCGATCGCTGTGAAAGCGGTCGCGATGCCGGACGCGGTGGTCGTCGAGAAGAAATTGCCGGTATTGGCGCAATATTTCAGAACGGCGGAGTCCGGATCGCCGTCGGTGTTGACCTGGATCGTGTAGATCATCGCCCCAGAGTTCTTGATGTTATCGCAAAGGATCTGTTGGCGAGCATCGATCTTCGGCTCATAGCTCGTGCCGTCGCCATACATGCGGCTGCCGGTGTTCAAGCCGTCGGACAGCAGAATGATCGCATCGGTGTACTTGTAGTCGCTGTCCTTCGTGGGCGCGGGGAATGGATCAGTGCCGACCTGTAGCATTGTCCAGGCCCAGGCCATGCCGATCATCTGGTTTGTTCCGCCCGACGCATCGAGGCCATCGATCATCGTCTTGATCGTCTGGACGTTGGTGCTGCCATAGGCAGATGTCATCGGCAGGATTGCTGGCGGGCAGCTATCCGTGCCTTGCTGCACATAGAACATCGCCGGGTAATAGGTCGAGGTACCCGATGGCGCATCCTTCGTTGTGTCGTAAGACTCATCACGGTCCTCGACGCAGCCCTTCCATGAGCTCTTGTTGGTCGATGTTGTCCAGGTGTAACGGTTGGCACTGCATCTCTCCTTGGACATGGAGAAATTGTTGTTGTTGCACGTGCCGAGCTGATCCCATCGCAACCAGCTAGCGTTCTTGTTCGCGGTGCCGACATTGACCATCTGCGCGAAAGGGATGATCGAGATATAGACGTCTTCTGTCATGCGCGATGAGGCGCTGAGCGTATCGATCAGCCCCTTCGCTGCGTCCTTCATGGCCTTCAGCTTGCCGCTGCTGTTCATCGAGCCGGTGACGTCGAGCGCAATGGCGACGCGCATGCGTGTCGAGCCCCACGTTGTCGTGGACGTGCCGTTGATGCCCATCTGCGGGAAGCCGACCATTTTCATGAAGTCGGTGGCGACTGTGCCGGAACCGGTCAGCGTGACCGTCGAGCCGTCCTTGGTGTTGGTCGTATAGCTCGCAGTGATGGTGATCGGGCTCGACGTACCGTTGGTGTAGAGTGCATTGAAATAGTTCGTTGCCTTGGCCGAGATTTCGGCGGCCGACATCGACGGGTTAGATCCCAGGTCCTTCGACACCATGAGCGCCGCGGAATCCAGCGCGACCTTCATGGAGGAGCGTGCCGACGTGGTGCGCGAATAGTCGATGGCAGCGCCGACGAAGCCGAGCAGGGGCACCAGCGCGACGGCGAAGATCATCGCCACATTGCCGCGCTCGTTGCGGATGAGCCGCTGCGCTGCGCGATGCGTCTGGACTGAAATCGAACGGATGAACATGGTGACCGCCAAAGTGGTTTGATGGCGGCCATCTCGCGGCACGCGGCTAAACGGGTGGTAAAGGTCTCCTCAGAAAATCGGTAAAAGGCTGTATATCGGTAGCCGGGGGTGCGGCTGTCCGGTATCATCCTCAACAGGCGATAAATTGAGGATACGGTTAGTCCCTGCAATTGCGCAGGGTCCGTTAACCTTGCCGTGCCGCCGAAGGGGGCAGTCCAGGCATGCCGACGGTTGCGAAATGCGCGCCCGGAACCCATATCCGCACAACCGGCCGGCCTATGCGGATGTGCCGGAAAGGCCGGTTTCGCTGAATTCGGTGCGGCAACAGTGTGGCAATGGCCGCGTTGTCCGGTGGCGCGGTCGGCGGGAAGCAATTCCGGGGGATGCCGGCTCGAGCGGGGCTGGTCAATCCCCTGCGGGGACACCTATACAGACGTCATGGTTCAGACAGTTTCGACATTCACGCCCGACGGCCTATCGCTGCCATCCGTTCAGCCGCAGCAGGCAGATGCCTGCGTGCCGCGCGCGATGGCGGAGGACGATAACCAGTCCGGCGGGCCGGGCGGCCCCTCGACTTCGGTCATCACCAAGACCAAGCCGAAGACCAAGCGGCCGAATCTCTATCGCGTGCTGATCCTCAACGACGATTATACGCCAATGGAATTCGTCGTTCATGTGCTGGAGAAGTTTTTCCAGAAGGACGTGGAGGCGGCGACGCAGATCATGCTGCATGTCCACCATCACGGTATCGGCGAGTGCGGTGTTTACACCTACGAGATTGCCGAGACGAAAGTGACGCAGGTGATGGATTTCGCGCGCAAGCACCAGCATCCCCTGCAATGCGTGATGGAAAAGAAATAACGCCGCGCAGAACCCGGAAACGGGAATGGCTCTTGCATCGATTCCAGACTGGCTCCGGTGCGCCCGACTGCTCAGCCCTGAGCCGCCGCGTGTCATAAATTGCACGGAGCGACGATGAATGACGGCGCTGAACGATCAGCGCCGGAACCGGCCTTCCGCCACGATCACGCATCACTATATGCAGAAAGGTTCTTGTTGCCTGCGAGGGCAACGATGGCCATGATGGTGGGGGCCAAAGAGGACGCGGAATGCCAACTTTTTCTCAAAGCCTAGAACAATCGCTGCACCGGGCGCTCTCGATCGCGAATGAGCGCCACCACCAGTATGCGACACTGGAACATCTCCTGCTGTCGCTGGTGGATGACTCGGACGCCGCAGCGGTGATGCGGGCCTGCAGCGTCGATCTCGACAAGCTGCGCGGCAGTCTCGTCAATTATCTCGAAACCGAATTCGAAAACCTGGTGACGGACGGCAGCGACGACGCCAAGCCGACCGCCGGTTTCCAGCGCGTGATCCAGCGCGCCGTCATTCACGTGCAGTCGTCCGGTCGCGAGGAAGTGACCGGTGCCAATGTGCTGATCGCGATCTTCGCCGAGCGCGAGAGCCATGCCGCCTATTTCCTGCAGGAGCAGGACATGACGCGCTACGACGCGGTGAATTACATCAGCCACGGCATCGCCAAGCGTCCCGGCGTCTCCGAAGCGCGGCCGGTGCGCGGCGTCGATGAGGAGACCGAGAACAAGGGCGGCGAGGAGTCCAAGAAGAAGGGCGAGGCGCTCGAGACCTATTGCGTCAACCTCAACAAGAAGGCCAGGGACGGCAAGATCGATCCGGTGATCGGACGCAATTCCGAGATCAACCGTGCGATCCAGGTTCTGTGCCGTCGCCAGAAGAACAATCCGCTGTTCGTCGGCGAAGCCGGCGTCGGCAAGACGGCGATCGCCGAAGGCCTCGCCAAGCGCATCGTCGACAGCGATGTGCCGGAAGTGCTGTCGGCTGCTACCGTGTTCTCGCTGGACATGGGCACGCTGCTCGCAGGCACGCGCTATCGCGGCGATTTCGAGGAGCGCCTCAAGCAGGTGCTCAAGGAACTGGAAGCGCATCCGAATGCGATCCTGTTCATCGACGAAATCCACACGGTGATCGGCGCCGGCGCCACCTCGGGCGGCGCCATGGATGCTTCGAATTTGCTCAAGCCTGCGCTGGCTTCGGGCGCGATCCGCTGCATGGGCTCGACCACCTACAAGGAATATCGCCAGCATTTCGAGAAGGACCGCGCGCTGGTGCGGCGCTTCCAGAAGATCGACGTCAACGAGCCGACGGTCGATGACGCGATCCTGATCCTCAAGGGTCTCAAGCCTTACTTCGAGGATTACCACAAGCTGAAATACACCAACGAGGCCATCGAGGCCGCGGTGCAACTGTCGTCGCGCTACATCCATGACCGCAAGCTGCCGGACAAGGCGATCGACGTGATCGACGAATCCGGTGCGGCGCAGATGCTGGTGACCGAGAGCAAGCGCAAGAAGACCATCGGCATCAAGGAGATCGAGACCACCATCGCCACGATGGCGCGCATCCCGCCCAAGAGCGTGTCGAAGGACGATGCCGAGACGCTGCGTCATCTCGAAGCGACGCTCAAGCGCGTGGTGTTTGGCCAGGACAAGGCCATCGAGGCACTGTCGGCATCGATCAAGCTGGCACGTGCGGGCCTGCGTGAACCGGAGAAGCCGATCGGCTCCTATCTGTTCTCGGGCCCGACCGGCGTCGGCAAGACCGAAGTGGCGAAGCAGCTGGCGGCAACGCTCGGCGTCGAGCTGCTGCGCTTCGACATGTCCGAATATATGGAGCGGCATACGGTGTCGCGCCTGATCGGCGCGCCTCCCGGTTATGTCGGCTTCGATCAGGGTGGTCTGCTC
>JAEXHR010000123.1 GCA_023449855.1 Pseudomonadota bacterium
ACGCAAGCTTACGCTTGCGTCGCGCTTGTCGAATGCGCATGCGCCGTGGCAGCATGAGGGAATGGGCCAATTATTTGTCGGAGCATGATCTGATCCGAAAACCGGTCTCCACTTTTCGGGATCATGCTCTAGCATCGGGACATGCATGAGCACTCAGCGACTTAGTTATGAAAGCGGCCACAAGCCGAAATGCCTCGTGGTCGTCGACGACAGCGAGGAATGGGATCGCGCGGTGTATTACGCCAGCCGCTGGGCCATACGTGTCGGCGGCGGCGTGGTGATGCTGCGCGTGATCGAAACGGAAGACCGCAACCAGCAATGGCTCGGCGTTGCCGAAGTGATGCGTGCCGAAGCCGAGGAAGGCGCCAATGCCGCGCTCGACCGCGCCTCCGGCCGCGCCAACGGCCTCGCCGCCATCACGCCGGAACGCGTGATCCGCGAGGGCGAGCCGACCGCGCAGATCCTCGACGTGATCGACAAGGACGTCGACATTTCCATGCTGGTACTGGCCGCCTCCGCCGGCGCCGAGGGGCCGGGGCCGATCGTGACCATGATCTCGAAAATGGTCGGGACATTCCCCGTGCCGGTGGTGATCGTGCCGGGCAGCCTGACGGATCGGGATATCGACGGGTTGTCGTAATCTCCCGTAGCCCGGATGGAGCGCAGCGAAATCCGGGGACCGGCGACATGCTGAAACTCTGAATCCCGGATTGCGCTACGCTCCGTCCGGGCTACGGCTGCCATAGCACCTTGATTCGTGCGCTTTCCGTCGCCATCTGCTAGGACACCCCCACGCGCCGGCCTTGAACCGGCGACGCAGGAGAGAGCGATGTTCATCCAGACCGAAGCCACCCCCAATCCCGCCACGCTGAAATTCATCCCTGGCCGGGATGTGCTGACCAGCGGCACCATGGAATTCACCTCGCCGGACGCCGCCGCGCGCTCGCCGCTGGCGGAAAAACTGTTCGCCGTGCAAGGCGTCACCGGCGTGTTCTACGGCGCCGACTTCGTCACCGTGACCAAGGACGACAGCGACTGGCAGCACCTCAAGCCGGCAATCCTCGGCGCCATCATGGAGCACTATATGTCCGGCGCGCCGCTACTCGCCGATGGCAGTGCACCGGAGGGCGACATTTCCGATGAAGACGAGTTCTTCGACGAGAACGATGCCGAGACGGTGGACACGATCAAGGACCTGATCGAGACCCGGGTGCGCCCGGCGGTCGCCAATGACGGCGGCGACATCACGTTCCGCGGCTTCAAGGACGGTATCGTCTATCTCGCCATGAAGGGTGCCTGCTCGGGCTGCCCGTCATCCACGGCGACGCTGCAGCACGGTATCCAGAACCTGCTGAAGCACTTTGTGCCGGAAGTGCAGGAAGTGCGGCCGATCTAAATTCGGCCGCCTCATGGTGAGGAGGCGCCATAGGCGCCGTCTCGAACCATGAGATGTGAGAACTCCATCTTTCGAGACGCGCGCCTTGCGCGCTCCTCAGGATGAGGGTGGATTTACTTGATTGATACTGGATCGCCCGCTCCAGGCACGCATTGCGCGCAAGGCGGGCGATGACAGCAAGAGCGAACGACTACCTTCCGATACTCGCGGCTTCTTCCGCAGCACGGTGCATGCTGGACGACATCTCGTTCGTCACCACGCTCTGCTCTTCCACCGCCGCTGCGGTCGCCGTCACATATTCGCTGACGTGCTGAATCTCGCTCTTGATCGCGTTCAGCGCATGAACGACATCCACTGAAATGCCGTTGAGGCTGCCGATCTCGCTCGAAATCCTGTCGGTCGCCTGCTTCGCCTGCGTCGCGAGATTCTTCACCTCCGATGCAACCACCGCAAATCCGCGCCCGGCCTCGCCGGCACGCGCCGATTCGATCGTCGCATTCAGGGCCAGCAGATTGATCTGGCCGGTGATATTCCCGATCAGATCCACGATACCGCTCATCGCCTGCGCTGCTGCGGAAAGCCGCTGCGCCTGACTGTCGGCCGCTTCGACCTTGCCGACCGCCGACATCGCGGTTTCGCGCGACTTCGTCATGGCTTCGGAGATCTCGCGCACCGACGCATTGAGCTCTTCCGCACCGGCTGCGACCGATTCCATCATGTTGCGCACACGCTCGCTCTTCATTCGCGCAATCACCTGCGCGGTGACGTCGGAAGCGTATTTCACCACCTTGTAGGGCGCACCATTGAGATCGAAGATCGGATTATAGGACGCCTGAATCCAGACCTGCTTGCCGTTCTTGCCGACGCGCTTGTATTCGGCAGTCTGATATTCGCCGCGGCGCAGGCTCGCCCAGAACGCCCGGTAGGTATCGCCACCGCGCTCTTCGGACGGCACGAACATGCTGTGATGCTTGCCCTGGATCTCGGACAGCACATAGCCCATCACCGACAGGAAATTATGGTTGGCATTGAGTACGATGCCGTCGAGATTGAACTCGATCACGGCCTGCGATTTGCCGATCGCCTCGATCTGTCCGGAGAAGTTCGCTGCGCGCAGCTTCTGTTCGGTCACATCGGAAGCGAATTTGATGATCTTGATGGGCTTGCCGTTCTCATCGAAGATCGGATTGTAGGTGGCCAGTATCCAGACCTCCTTGCCGCCCTTCCCGCTTCGCTTGTATTCGGCGGCCTGATATTCGCCGCGGTTGAGGCTGGCCCAGAAATCGCGATAGGCGGCGCTGTCGCGGTCTGCCGGCGTCACGAACATGCTATGGTGCTTGCCACGAATGTCGTTCAGGGCATAGCCCATGACGTCGAGGAAGATCTGGTTGGCAGTGACAATGGTGCCGTCCAGATCGAATTCGATGACTGCCTGCGCGCGTTCGATGGCCGCAATCTTGCCCCTGTCCTCGAGGCTCCGAATCTTCTGCACGGTGATGTCGCTACAGAACTTGACGACGCCCATCGGCTTTCCCGCTTCGTCCAGAATCGGGTTGTAGGAGCCGTGGATCCAGACCTCTCGACCATTCTTGCCGAGACGCTTGAATTCGCCGGATTGATAGATGCCGCGATTCAGAACGGCCCAGAAATCGCGATAGGCGGCGCTATTGCGCGTATCGGGCAGCACGAACATGCTGTGATGCTTGCCCTGAATTTCGGCAAGCGTGTAACCCATCGTCTTCAGAAAATTCTCATTGGCCGTGATGATCGTGCCGTCGAGATTGAATTCGATCAGCGCCATCGACTTGTTGATCGCCGTCGCCTGGGCAAGCGCATTGCGCGCGGCCTTAGTCGTCAACCACTGCATCTCGAAGACTTTCTCTTTATTAGTTGCCGGGAAATCGTTTCGTCAAAAATAAACAAGACTGGCTGGCGAAGGTGAGTCGGACACGTCTCCGCTGGCTGGTATCCTTCTCCCACGCATCTCCGAAAAATTGATTAAGTAGGACCACCGGATGATGCGCGGAAAGGCTCGCGGCGATCGCCAATCGAGCGGTAGAATCGCAATCGCCCCGGTAAGTCTCGGGTTTCCTTGCTATCTTTCAATCAAAGATAGTTTCTATAGGTTTGCGGCGCTTCGTTTCCCGGCTGCGCGCCACGGGCGAAAGCGGCATGGCTTTACCCGCATTCGAATACTATAGGTAGGCGACCGGACCGATCCTGCCGGCCTGACGAGACCACGAATCGCCCATGATCATCCTCGCCATCGATACGGCACTCGACGCCTGCGCCGCCGGCATTCTCGACACCCGGACTGGGCAGTTGATCGCACATGAGTCGCTGCCGATGGCGCGCGGCCATGCCGAAGCGCTGATGCCGCTGCTCGGGCGGGTCATGCAGCAATCGGGCGTCGCCTTCGCCGAACTCGACCGGATCGCCGTGACCACCGGCCCCGGCAGCTTCACCGGGCTGCGGGTCGGCCTCTCCGCCGGCCGCGGCATCGGCCTTGCTGCCGGCAAGCCTGTGGTCGGCGTGACCACACTGGCGGCCTATGCAGCTCCGGTGGTGAGCCGGAACGAGGAGGCGCCGGTGATCGCCGCCATCGATGCGCGGCACGACCACGTCTATGTCCAGGCGGTGAGCGGCAACGGCACGTCGCTGCAGCGGCCCTGCGTCATCCCTATCACCGAAGCCGTCGAAGCCGCCCGCTTCGGCGCGCCGCAACTGGTGGGCAATGCAGCCGCCCTGCTGGCGGCGCGCTGGCCGCACGATGCACCGCAGCCGGTCGGCATCGACACCCAGCCGGCGCCGGAGATTTCCTGGGTGGCGTGGCTTGGTGCGGCCGTGGACCCCAACACCGCCTTTGCACGGCCGTTCTATCTGCGCGCGCCCGATGCCAAGCCGCAATCGAGCCTGATGGGCGGCCTTGGCGGGGCGCAGCCGACATCATGACCTTCGGTTCCCTGATTCGGCTGTTTCGCAGCACGCCGGCCGTGGTCGAGCCGGCTGTGCCGAAAGATGCCGCTGAACTCGCACGCCTGCATGGCGCGTCGTTTCATCGCGGCTGGGGCGATGGCGAATTCGACCAGATGCTGCGTGAGCCGAACACGCTGATCCACCGCCTGCGACAGGGACGTCGTCTCATCGGCTTTGCCGCATCGCGGCTCGCCGCGGATGAAGCCGAGATTCTCTCCATTGCGGTATCGCCGGAACAGCGCGGCCGCGGCCTGTCGCGCGACCTGTTCATGACCCATCTCGGCCATCTCGCCGGCCGCGGCGTGCGCACAGTGTTCCTCGAAGTGGAAGAGAACAACATGCCCGCGCGGCGGCTCTATGACCGCACCGGCTTTGCGGTGGTCGGGCGGCGCGAGCGCTATTACAAGGAAGCCAACGGCGTCGAATTGAACGCCCTGATCATGCGCCGCGACTTGTCCTGACGCCGCCCGGATGGCAAAAGAAGCCACGGCGAGAACAGACCTATGACTACGATGAAATCAACATCTTCCAAAGTGAGCGGCATCGAGGCGCGCTGCGCTGCAACGGGCATGCGCATGACGGAACAGCGCCGCGTGATCGCGCGCGTGCTGGCGGAAGCCGACGATCATCCGGATGTGGAAGAGCTCTATCGCCGCTGCGTCGCCATCGACGACAAGATCTCGATCTCGACCGTGTATCGCACCGTCAAGCTGTTCGAGGATGCCGGCATCATCGAACGCCACGATTTCCGCGAAGGCCGTGCGCGCTACGAGACCATGCGCGATACGCATCACGATCACCTGATCAATTTGCGTGACGGAACGGTGATCGAATTCACATCTGAAGCCATCGAGAAATTGCAGGCTGAAGTCGCCGCCAAGCTCGGCTACAAGCTCGTCGATCACCGGCTCGAGCTGTATTGCGTGCCGCTCGACGAGGACAAATCCAAGCAGTGAGCTTCGATCTCGTCATTTTCGATTGCGACGGCGTACTCGTCGACAGCGAGGCCTTGGCCTGCGTGGTGCACGCGGACGTGCTGACGGCCTATGGCTATCCGATCACCTCGGCACAGGTGCATGAGCGCTTTCTCGGCCGCTCGGCGCGTGAGGCGCGCGCGGAAGTCGAAGCTGAGATGGGCCGCATATTGCCGGACGACTACACGGACTCACTGCGATCCACGATCGATCGGGTATTCGGCGAGCAGTTGCAGCCGGTGGCGGGAATCGACGATGTGCTGGCCGGCCTCACGCAGAAGAAATGCGTCGCGTCCTCCGGCACGCCGACGCGGATTCGCTCGAGCCTCACCACCACGAAACTGATCCATCATTTCGGCGAGCATCTGTATTCGGCGCTGCAGGTGGAGCGCGGCAAGCCGGCGCCGGACCTGTTCCTGTTCGCCGCGGCGCAGATGGGCGTCGCGCCCGACCGCTGCGTGGTGATCGAGGACAGTATCCATGGCGTTACCGGCGCCGTGGCGGCGGGCATGACGGTGTTCGGTTTCCATGGCGGCGCCCATTGCAGCCCGGCCACCGCCGGGGCCCTGCAGGCCACCGGCGCGCATCTGGTGTTTGACGACATGCGCCGGCTACCGGCGCTGATCGCCGCCGGCGTGCCGGGCGCACGGGCCTTCGATCCGACCTAACCCGTTGTAACAATTATATTTTGCCGCTGGCGCTGGATTTATCGGACGCGAGCCTATAATTGAACTTCGCGCGCACGACGCGCTTTCTCCAAGATTTCAGGTTCCATGACCGCGCCGCGCAAGCTGCACATCAAATCCTTCGGCTGCCAGATGAACGTCTACGATGCCCAGCGCATGGTGGACACGCTGGCGCCTGAGGGCTTCATCGAGACAGCCAATGCCGACGATGCGGATCTGGTGATCCTCAACACCTGCCACATTCGCGAAAAGGCCTCCGAGAAGGTCTATTCCGAGCTCGGCAAGCTGCGCCTCGCCAAGGCCGAAGCGGCCCAGCACGGCAAGCAGATGAATGTGGTGGTCGCCGGTTGCGTCGCGCAGGCCGAGGGCGACGAGATCATCCGCCGCGCGCCGGTGGTCGATGTCGTGGTGGGACCGCAGAGCTATCACAACCTGCCGCAGCTGCTCGCCAAGGCGAAGGCCGGCGAGCGGGCGCTGGATACGGAATTCCCGGTCGAGGACAAATTCGGTTTCCTGCCGCCGCCGAAGCCGGCGGCGATTCGCGCCCGCGGCGTCTCCGCTTTCGTGACGGTGCAGGAAGGCTGCGACAAGTTCTGCACCTTCTGCGTGGTGCCTTATACCCGCGGCGCCGAAGTCTCGCGTCCTGTCAGCCAGATCATCGCCGATACCCAACGCCTCGCCGACAACGGCGTACGCGAGATCACGCTGATCGGCCAGAATGTCAACGGCTATCACGGCGAAGGGCCCGACGGCCGCACGTGGGCGCTGGGTACGCTGATCTATCGTCTCGCCGAGATCCCCGGCATCGCGCGCATCCGCTATTCCACCAGCCATCCCCGCGATGTCGAGGACACGCTGATATCGGCGCATCGCGATCTGCCGCAGCTGATGCCCTTCGTGCATCTGCCGGTGCAGTCCGGTTCCGACCGGATTCTGGCAGCCATGAACAGAAAACATACGGCGGAAGACTACCGCCGGGTCATCGACCGTTTCCGGTCAGCGCGGCAAGACATTGCTTTTACGTCGGATTTCATCGTCGGCTTCCCCGGCGAGACAGAACAGGATTTCGCCGACACACTCGCACTCGTCACACAAATCGGTTACGCTGGTGCGTATTCGTTCAAGTATTCGCCGCGTCCGGGTACGCCGGCCGCGGAATTGCAGGAGACGGTGTCGCAGGCCGACATGGACGAGCGATTGGCGCGGTTACAGGGTTTGATCGACAGCCAGCAGGCAACCTTCAACAAGGCTGCCATCGGCCAGACCGTCGATGTGCTGTTCGAGCGCGCAGCGCGCAATCCCGGCCAGATCGTCGGCCGCACGGCCTTTCTGCAGCCAGCCCATGTGATGGCCTCCGAAGACATCATCGGCCAGGTGCTGCCGGTCCATATCGAAAGCCTCGAGCGCTACAGCCTGATCGGCACGCTGGCGCATGACGTCCGCACGAACGGCACGTCCGCATCAGCTTCGCGCCCTACCCTTTCATCGCCTGAGTTATCGCAGTCAGTCCTCACCGCCACGGGAGCCTGAATTCTTGGCAAAGAGTGCATCGGATTCGTCTACGCTCGCTGCTCGCAAACCCGACTTCACCGCTCAAGCCGAGACGCAGGTCGTCATCGACTTCGACGACAACCGCGCCGCCTCCGCGCTGGTCGGCCCTTACGGCCAGAACCTCGCGCTGATCGAGCGACGCCTCAATGTCGTCGTCGACAGCCGGGGCAATCATGTCACCCTCACCGGTACCCGCGATGCCTGCGATGCCGGGCGGCGCGTGCTTGAAATGCTCTATACGCAGGCCGCGCAGGGCATCGAGCTGGCGCAGGGCGATGTGGAAGGTGCAATCCGCGCCACGCTGGCGCAGGGCTCGCTGTTTCCGTTCGATCCGAAGCATCCTTCGAAGCCGATCTCGAATTTCGAATCGATCAATCTGCGCAAGCGCCCGGTGCGCGCGCGCACCGCGGCGCAGGACTCCTATATCCGCGCACTCAAGAGCAACGAACTCGTGTTCGGCGTCGGCCCGGCCGGTACCGGCAAGACCTGGCTCGCAGTGGCGCATGCCTGCATGCTGTTCGAGCGCAAGGAAGTCGACCGCATCATCCTGTCGCGTCCCGCAGTGGAAGCCGGCGAACGGCTCGGCTTCCTGCCAGGCGATCTCAAGGAAAAGGTCGATCCGTATCTGCGCCCGATCTATGACGCGCTGTACGACCTGATGGATGCGCGCATCGTCGAGCGCGCGCTGCAGGCCAACGAGATCGAAATCGCGCCGCTCGCCTTCATGCGCGGCCGCACCCTGACCAATGCCGCGATCATTCTGGACGAAGCGCAGAACACCACATCGATGCAGATGAAGATGTTTCTGACCCGCCTCGGCGAGAACAGCCGCATGATCATCACCGGCGATCCCTCGCAGGTTGACCTGCCGAACGGTCAGGTTTCCGGCCTCTCCGAAGCCGTGCGCCTGCTCGACGGCGTGCAGGGCATCGCGCAGGTGCATTTCAAGGGCGAGGACGTGGTGCGCCATGAACTGGTGGCACGCATCGTCGCCGCCTATGAGGGAGCGGCGCCCAAAGCCCAGGCCGCCAAGAACTGATGCAAATATCCAATACGAACGACGGAGACACGGTAGTCTCCGTCGATGAGAAAACCTATCGACCGATGACCACCCATGTTCCACCCGCGACCGAAGTTCTCGTCGTTTCCGATTGCTGGTCTGCCGAACCCGAGGCCGACGCGATCATTCACCGCGCCATCGAGGCAGCATCGAGCATGGTGGACGACGACACCGCCGATGCCGAACTCGCCGTCATGCTGACGGACGACACCGGCATCCGCACGCTCAACAACAACTGGCGCGGCTTCGACAAGGCGACCAACGTGCTCTCCTTCCCCGCACTGCAGCCGCCAGAAGGCGCCGAAGTGCCCGACGACATGCCGAAAATGCTCGGCGACATTGCCATCGCCTATGAGACGACGCGCCGCGAGGCGGACGAAGAAGAAAAGCCCTTCGCCAATCATCTCAGCCATCTCGCCGTGCACGGCTTCCTGCATCTCGTCGGCTACGATCACGAGACGACGGAAGAAGCCGAGGAAATGGAGCAGATGGAGCGTGAGATTCTGGCGACACTCGGCATTCCCGACCCCTATGCCAATCAGGGCGAGGTGATCTGACATGCCGGAGGGCGATAGTAATAACGGCAACCCGAACGGGACTGCCAACCTGCCAGCCGTGGTGCATGACGGCGAGGTCATGCGCCCCGCCGCCGAGAGCTGGCTGACCCGCGCGATCCGCTCGCTGTTCGGATGGAAGACCGGGTCGGTACGCGCCGATCTGCAGGTGGTGCTCGACGCCTCCGAGCCGGAAGAGACCGGCTTCTCCACCGTCGAGCGCACCATGCTGCGCAACATTCTCGGCCTCAATGAGCGCCGCATCGCCGATGTGATGGTGCATCGCTCCGACATCATCGCGGTGAAGCAGGACATTTCTCTGGGCGAGCTGATGAGCCTGTTCGAGAGCGCCGGCCATTCGCGCCTGGTCGTCTATAACGAGACGCTCGACGATCCCGTCGGCATCGTCCATATCCGCGACCTGCTCGGCTATATGACCATCAAGGCGCGCAGCGAGCCGAAGCCCACTGCCGCGAAACGCAAGAAGCCGCTGCCTGCGGGACTCGACCTGCGCACGGTCGATCTCGCGCAAAGCGTCGTGGAAACCGGCATCATCCGCAAGCTGCTTTACGTGCCGCCCTCCATGCGCGCCATCGATCTGCTGGCGCAGATGCAGGCCGCGCGGCTGCATCTCGCGCTGGTGGTGGACGAATATGGTGGGACCGACGGACTCGTCTCCATCGAAGATATCGTCGAGCAGATCGTCGGCGAGATCGACGACGAGCATGACAGCGAAGAGCCGCCCTCGATCGTCAAGCAGGGCGACTATTTCATCGCCGATGCCCGCACCAGCCTCGAGGACGCGCGCAAGCTGATCGGACAGGATTTCGAGACCGGCGAAGACGGCGAGGATGTGGAAACGCTGGGCGGCTATATCGTGACCCATGTGGGCCGCCTGCCGGTGCGCGGCGAGGTCATCGCCGGCCCCGGCGAATTCGAGATTGAAGTGCTCGATGCCGATCCGCGCCGCGTCAAGCGGCTGCGCATCGGTCCGCGCAAGGAACGCCCTGCCCCGCGCCCACCGCGCAAGCGCGGCGCCGCGGCCGACACCGGCAATTCGCAATCGACTGATACAGCGAATCCGCCCCCCTCCGGAGACAGCGCGGGAACGCCGTGATCCCCCAACAATTGCGTAATATCGCGCTCAGCATCATTCTTGCCTGGGGCTGGAAGCGCGCCGCCATCGCATTCCTTGCCGGCGCCTTCTCATCGCTGGCAATGGCGCCGTTCAATGCCTGGCCGATCCTCTTCGTCACTTTTCCCGTCGTCGTCTGGCTGATCGACGGCGCTGCTGCCGGCAAGATGCGCGGCATTCCGGCAGCGGCCATGGCCGGTTGGTGGTTCGGCTTCGGCTATTTCGTTCCGGGGCTCTACTGGATCGGCTACGCCTTCCTCGTCGACGCCGAGACATTCGCATGGCTCCTGCCCGCGGCGATCTGCGGCCTGCCGGCCTATCTCGCGCTCTACAGCGCACTCGGCTTCGCACTCGCACGTCTGCTGTGGACCAGGGACGCCTCGCGCATTCTCGCGCTCGCGGCGAGCCTCACCATCGGCGAATGGCTGCGCGGGCACATGCTCACCGGCTTTCCCTGGAACGCGTTCGGCTATGCGCTGACCGAACCGCTGGCGCTGGCGCAGACCATGTCGCTGATCGGCCTGTGGGGCATGACCTTCCTCGCCGTAGCGATCTTTGCATCGCCGGCGGCGCTGATCGACGGTCGATCGCGCACGCAGCGGCCGTGGCTTGCGCCGGTGCTTGCCGTGTCACTGCTGATCACGATGGGCGCCTATGGCGCGATCCGGCTGGCACGCACACCGACGCAGTATGTCGCCAATGTGAAGCTGCGCATCATGCAGCCCGCGATCTCGCAGGACAAACGCTTCAACTATTCCGCCAAGGCGGATGTGATGAGCAAATACCTCGCGCTGTCGGATCGCTCGACGGGCCCCGAGAACAGCGGCGTCGGTTCGGCCAATGTGCTGATCTGGCCGGAATCGGCCTTCCCGTTCTTCCTGTCGCGCGAAGCCGATGCGATGGCGCAGATCGCCGATCTGCTGCCAAAGGGCACGGTCCTGATCACCGGTGCCGTGCGGCCGCCGGATCAGCCACCGGGCACGCGTGTGACGCGCGCCTATAATTCGATCTTCGTGATCGATCACGACGGCACATTCCTGTCGGTCTATGACAAGCTGCATCTGGTGCCGTTCGGCGAATATCTGCCGTTCCAGAATGTGCTTGAGAAGATCGGCCTGCAGCAGCTCACCAAGGTTCATGGCGGCTTCATTCCGGGCACGCGGCGCAAGCCGATGGATGTGCCCGGCGCCCCCCCGATGCTGCCGCTGATCTGCTACGAGGCCGTCTTCCCCGACGATATCGTGATCCAGAACGACCGACCGGGCTGGATCGTGAATCTCACCAATGACGGCTGGTTCGGCATTTCAACCGGCCCCTATCAGCACCTCCAGCAGAGCCGGATTCGCGCGATCGAAGAAGGACTTCCGCTGGTTCGTGCCGCCAATACCGGGATTTCCGTCGTCGCCGACCCGGTCGGCCGCATTGTCGCTCAGCTCGGCCTCGGTATCGAAGGCGTCCTCGATTCCCGTCTGCCTGCGGCGATTCAGCCCACCTTTTACGCGAAGACCGGCGATCTTCCCGCAGCGATTGGTATCGCATTGGCTGTCATTTTCGCGGTTCGCCGCCGGGCAAAGTCCCGCGGCTGATTGGTATCTCAAGTATTTGAGACAGTTAGGACCGACCGTGCCGACATTGATATTTCGCACGATACCTAAGCCTGAAGGCTTTATGAGCTAGCTTTATTAGCTTTAGTTCTCGTTGTTTGAGAAATTAAGCGTCTCAGCTCCTAAATTTTCTACTTAGGAAGATTTACGCCGCTGTTATATAGTCTATTAGGATACCGTCGGCTCGCCATTGATGCCGATCTGCGACGGGCGACCTCTCTGCTCCGTCTCCCCCATATTGTGACCAGGAGTGTTTGAGATGTCGACGAAAGCGCCCAATCCTGTTGACAAATATGTCGGCAGCCGTGTGCGCATGCGCCGTATTATGCTGGGCATGAGTCAGGAGAAGCTGGGCGAAGCGCTCGGACTCACATTTCAGCAAGTACAGAAATACGAAAAGGGCACCAACCGCGTCGGTGCCAGCCGCCTGCAGCAGATCTCGGAAATCCTGCAAGTCCCGGTCTCCTTCCTGTTCGAAGGCGGCCCCGGTGCTATCGAAACCAGCAACGGTTTTGGTGAAGCAGCATCGCCCACTTATGTGTCCGACTTCCTCGCGACATCCGAAGGTCTCGCACTGACGCGCGCTTTCACGCGCATCGCCGATAGCAAGCTCCGCCGCAGCATCGTCGATCTGGTCGAACAGATCGCCGCCCGCGAAGCGACGGAACAGCACTAAACATCTTCGATCGCTCAAATTCGTCATGCCCGGCCTCGCGCCGGGCATGACGCGTTTTCGGCCGCGGATTCATGGCCGGTATTCGTCATCGCACCGATGGCGCAACGCGGATTTCGGCGCTATCACCGCGCCATGACGACTGACGACAACATCGACGATTCCAAGCGCTACACCGGCTCGTTCTTCGGACGCCGCAAGGGCCACAAGCTGCGCGATCATCAGGCCGGCCTGATGGCCGAGCTATTGCCTGCGCTCACCGTGGACATCACGCAGCCCGCACCTGCCGATCTGCGCACGCTGTTCGGCACCGGTGTCGAAGCCGTGCGCCTCGAGATCGGCTTCGGCGGCGGCGAGCATCTGGTGGCCGAGGCGCTGGCGCATCCGCATATCGGCTTCATCGGCTGCGAGCCCTACATCAACGGCATGGCCAAGATCCTGGTGCAGATCGAGGCCCACAACATCCAGAACATCCGCCTCGTCGCCGGCGATGCGGCGGAGCTGCTGAACTGGGCGCCGTCGCAATCGCTGAAGCGCATCGACCTGATCCATCCCGATCCGTGGCCGAAGAAGAAACACTGGAAGCGCCGCTTCGTGCAGGACGCCACGCTGGCGACCATGGCGCGCGTACTGGTGCCGCAGGGCGAGTTTCGTTTCGTCTGCGATATCGAGAGCTACGTGGCGTGGACGCTATGGCATGTCACGCGGTCACCGGCCTTCGTGTGGCTGGCGGAGCGCGCCGACGACTGGCGCCTGCCGTGGCCGAACTACACGATGACCCGCTACGGCCGGAAAGCCACGCGCGAGGGGCGCAAGGCCAGCTATCTGATGTTTCGGCTGAAGTAGTTGTAGCCCGGATGGAGCGAAGCGCAATCCGGGGACCGGCGACATGAGGAGATGCTGAATCCCGGATTACGCTACGCTTCATCCGGGCTACGGGTACCTCACAGCATATTCGGCAGCACGCGATCCGGCGGCTTGTGCGCGTCCAGGAACGCGCGGATGTTGATGATCACCTTCTCGCCCATCTCGACGCGGCCTTCCACCGTGGCCGAGCCCATATGCGGCAGCAACACCACCTTGCCGGCCTTGGCGAGACGCACCAGCTTCGGATTCACCGCCGGCTCATGCTCGAACACGTCGAGCGCCGCACCGGCGATGTCGCCGGTCTCGATCAGCTTGGTGAGCGTCTCCTCGTCGATCACCTCGCCGCGCGCGGTGTTAACGATATAGGCGTCCTTGCGGATCAGCTTGAGGCGGCGCGCCGACAGCAGATGGAACGTGGCCGGCGTGTGCGGACAATTCACCGAGATGATGTCCATGCGCGCCAGCATCTGGTCGAGCGAATCCCAATAGGTCGCATCGAGCTCGTCGGCGATCTTCGGGGCCACCGGCTTGCGGTTGTGATAGTGGATCTGCAGCCCGAAGGCCTTGGCGCGGCGCGCCACCGCCTGGCCGATGCGGCCCATGCCGATGATGCCGAGCCGCTTGCCGCCGAGCCGCTTGCCGAGCATCCAGGTCGGCGACCAGCCCTGCCAGTCCTCGCGGCCTTCGGTGAGGATCGCAGCGCCTTCGATGAGGCGGCGCGGCACGGCGAGGATCAGCGACATGGTCATGTCGGCCGTGTCCTCGGTGAGGACCTTGGGCGTGTTGGTGACGGTGATGCCTTTGGCGTGCGCGGCCACCACGTCGATATTGTCGACGCCGTTGCCGAAATTCGCGATCAGCCTGATCTTGCAGTCGGGCTTATCGAGCAGCTCCTTGGTGATCTCGTCGGAGACGGTAGGGACCAGAACGTCGGCGGTGCGGATCGCCTCGGCGAGCTGGTCCTGCGTCATCGGCACATCATCGACATTGAGGCGTGCGTCGAACAATTCGCGCATCCGCGTCTCGATGGACTCCGGCAGACGACGGGTGACGACAACCAGGGGCTTCTTCTTGACCGTCATGTCCTGCTCACTCGCCCCTTGTCCGTTCAGTCCGCATTAACCCGGTTGATCGAAACTCCGGCAGCCACGCAAATGCACCGTTTCCTCGGGTTCCCCGACACTTAAGCGAGTGTCCCGGGCGTTCGGTCCTCTCTAGCAGAGAACCGGGCCGAAACAAGAACCCGGAGTCCCGCGTGCAATGCGACACGAATGGAATGGGACGAGGTTAGGTTAATGCCGGGGCGTAATGCGTATGCGGGTTTGGCGGCGGTGGCACTCATTCTCGCGGCAATCGATCCGGCTCTCGCCGCCAACGCGCTCCCGCTCGGCGCCAGCGGCCTGCCGGTGCCGCGCTATGTCAGCCTCAAATCCGACCATGTGAATGTCCGCGCCGGCCCGACCAAGGATAACGACGTCGCCTGGGTCTATACCAAGGCCGGCCTGCCGGTGGAGATCACCGCCGAATACGAGAACTGGCGCCGGGTCCGCGATTCCGAAGGCTCCGAGGGCTGGGTCTATCACTCGCTGCTGTCGGGTCGCCGCACCGCGGTGGTCACCATGAAGCAGAAGGACGAGCTGGCCGCGATCTATGACGATCCGGACCCGAAGAGCGCCGTTGCAGCGCGTCTGCAGGCCGGCGTGGTGGCTCAGGTGAAGCGTTGCAAGGATGGCTGGTGCCGGGTGATCGGCACGGGCTTCGATGGCTGGATCGAGCAGCAGCGCCTGTGGGGCGTCTATGCCGACGAGAAGGTGAATTGACCGAATGCGCACCGGCCTTCTGCTGGCCCTCGCATTCGCGCTCCTGCCGCAACTCGCTTTTGCGCAATCGGCCGCAGAACAGTGTCTTGCCGCCGGGCAGCGCTTGACCGATGCCGCGCCTCTGGCCCGCACCGCTGACCTCCTCCAGCACAATGGCCCACTGCGCATCGTCGCCATAGGCTCGTCCTCCACGCGCGGCCTGTGGCAATCCGATCCGGCGCTGACCTATCCGGGCATGCTGAAAACCGAACTGGCGCGGCTGAAGCCGGGCCTGCAGGTTTCGATCGTCAATAGCGGGCGTAATGCCGACACCATCCCCGGCAATGTCGCGCGGTTCGACCGCGACGTGTTCGCGCACAGGCCCGATCTCGTGATCTGGCAGATCGGCACCAATGACGTGACCTGGCTGCAGAGCAGCGACAGCCTCACCGGCAAGATCGTGGAGGGCATTCGGCTGCTCAAGGCCGCCGGCGCCGATGTGGTGCTGATGGACCAGCAATATGCGCCGGTGATCCTGGCCTCGAACTACAGCAAGATGCAGGGCAGCATCGCCGATGCGGCCAGGCAGGAGAACGTGCCGCTGTTCTCGCGCTTCGAGTTGATGCGCCGCGCGGTCGAAGGCGGACTGCCGATGACCGCGCTGACGAGCTGGGACGGACTGCACAATTCCGCAGACGGTTATGCATGCACAGGCCGCGCGCTGGCGCGGGCAATCATCGCCGCGATGCCGACCCCCCAAATGCAAACTGCGCCGGCGAGGCGCCAGCGCAGCAGGTAATCCATCAACATCGCGGCGCGCAGCGCGTCCGTTCAGCCTCAGCGCTTCTTGCGCAGACGAACGACCATGTCGATGCGGCTGATCTCGAAGCCTTCCGGCACGTCCGGCATCTTGGTCAGCACGAGGTTCTGGTTCGGGATATCGACCAGCTCGTGATTGTTCTCGAAGTAATAGTGATGATGGGTCGTCACATTAGTATCGAAATAGGTCTTCGTACCGTCGACGCTGACCTGACGGAGCAGGCCGGAATCGGTGAGCTGGTTCAGCGTATTGTAGACGGTTGCCAGCGACACCGGCACCTTGGCCATGGTGGCTTCTTCATAGAGCATTTCAGCCGTCAGATGGCGGGCGCCCTTGCCGAACAGCAGCCAGCCCAGCGCCATGCGCTGACGGGTGGGACGCAGACCGACCGACTGCAGCATTTCGTTGACGTCATGCCACGGGCAACCAGTCAGGGCCGGCTGACGGCCATGATTGATTTCGGCAACCGCGGTTGCATCGTCCATCGTCGAAATGCTGTCGTTCATATCCACGTCAGTGATCCTGCCACATCCACGCAATTCTACCGGGAAATTCCCCAATAATATAAAAACGCATGGCTCTAGATGCAAGATTTTCGCAACTAGAGGCATTCGAGTGCGGAACCCTGCACTGCAGCACTGCGCCCAAGCGCAAATATGCCGTTAAAAGCGGGCGATACGCCGCTTTGCCGCCTTATGAGCGTATGATAGAGAGCCCCCCACCGGGATAGGTTCCCGCGTGATTTGGAACGATTCTATGCGGCTTATCTTGGTTAAAGTGGCCGTTTGACAGGTAAAGACCCGGAAAGCCCGAGCATGTTGCAAGAACGACGAAACAGCTACGCCTATGAAGATCTGCTGGCCTGCGGCCGCGGCGAGCTGTTCGGACCAGGCAATGCGCAGCTGCCGCTACCGCCGATGCTGATGTTCGATCGCATCACCGAGATCAACGAGACCGGCGGCGAATACGGCAAGGGCTTCATCCAGGCCGAACTCGACGTCAATCCGGACCTCTGGTTCTTCGCCTGCCATTTCAAGAACGACCCGGTGATGCCGGGCTGCCTCGGCCTCGACGCCATGTGGCAGCTGGTCGGCTTCTTTCTCGGCTGGTCCGGCGGTATCGGCCCGGGCCGCGCGCTCGGCCTCGCCGATCTCAAATTCACCGGTCAGGTTCTGACCAACGTCAAAAAGGTCGTCTATACGATCGATGTGAAGCGCGTGATGCGTTCGAAATTGTGGCTCGGCATTGCCGATGGCTCGCTTTCCGCCGATGGCGAGATTATCTATCGGGCAAAGGATCTGAAGGTCGGCCTGTTCAAGCAGGATGCCGCCGCAACGCAGCCGGCAACGTAACAGCCGCTGCATCTCGACGGCGGTTTCCGAGGGGGACACCGCCAGGTCCACAACAACGTAAATTCAGAGGGCGAGACGATCATGAGACGGGTTGTCGTCACCGGGATGGGCATTGTTTCATCCATCGGAAACAACACTCAGGAAGTGCTTGCGAGCCTCCATGAGGCCAAGTCCGGCATTACGCGCGCCGAGAAACATGCAGAGCTGGGTTTCCGCTCGCAGGTGCAGGGCGCGCCGACCATCAATCCGGCCGACGTGGTCGATCGCCGCGCCATGCGCTTCCTCGGCGAAGGCGCCGCATGGAATCACATCGCCATGGAACAGGCGATCCAGGACTCCGGTCTGTCGCCGCAAGACGTCTCGAACGAGCGCACCGGCATCATCATGGGTTCGGGCGGACCATCGGCCCGCACCATCGTCGACAGCGCCGATATCACCCGCAGCAAGGGTCCGAAGCGCGTCGGCCCGTTTGCCGTGCCGAAGGCAATGTCCTCGACCGCATCGGCAACGCTCGCGACCTGGTTCAAGATCAAGGGCGTGAACTATTCGATCTCGTCCGCCTGCGCGACCTCGAACCACTGCATCGGCAATGCCTATGAGATGATCCAGTGGGGCAAGCAGGACGTCGTGTTTGCCGGCGGCTGTGAAGAACTCGACTGGTCGCTCTCGGTGCTGTTCGACGCCATGGGCGCCATGTCGTCGAAGTACAACGACACGCCCGCCACCGCCTCGCGCCCCTATGACCTCAACCGCGATGGCTTCGTCATCGCCGGCGGCGCCGGCGTTCTCGTGCTCGAAGAACTCGAACATGCCAAGGCGCGCGGCGCCAAGATCTATGGCGAGATCATCGGCTATGGTGCAACGTCGGACGGTTACGACATGGTTGCGCCATCGGGCGAAGGCGCCGAGCGCTGCATGAAGATGGCGCTCGCCACCACCGGCGGCATCAAGATCGACTATATCAATCCGCATGCGACCTCGACGCCGGCCGGCGATCCGCCGGAAATGCAGGCGATCCGCAACGTGTTCGGCGTCGGTGACAAGTGCCCGCCGATCTCGGCGACCAAGGCCCTCACTGGCCACTCGCTGGGCGCCACCGGCGTGCAGGAAGCAATCTATTCGCTGCTGATGATGCAGAACGGCTTCGTCTGCGAGAGCGCGAACATCACCGAACTCGACCCGGTGTTCGCCGACATGCCGATCGTGCGCAAGCGCATCGACAATGCGAAGCTCGGCGCCGTGCTGTCGAACTCGTTCGGATTCGGCGGAACGAATGCGACGCTGGTGTTCAAGCGGCTGGATGCGTAAGCGCTAATCTGTGGCCCGGGTGAAGCGCAGCGTAACCC
>JAEXHR010000231.1 GCA_023449855.1 Pseudomonadota bacterium
AGTGCGAGGGGTACGTCTTCCCCCGCCCGCAGGCGCCGCATCCTGTCCCGCTCAAAGACGCCTCATGAGAGCGCCCCTCGCGAACAAGACGGGAGGGATATTGGCGGGAATGGGAATTTTGTCAAGAACAAAAATAGAACAAATCAGACTCTGCCGTAGGGCGGATTAGCGCAGCGTAATCCGCCGGCCGAGTTGATGGCGGAGACTCCGCGGCGGATTACGGCTTCGCCTAATCCGCCCTACGAATGCCCTACCCGTTCACGCGCTCGACCTTCGCCACCACGGCTTTCGCGCGCAGCTGGTTGATGATCGCGCTAAGATGCTTGAGGTCGTAGACGCCGAGATCGATGGTCTGCTCAGTGAAATCCGGCGAGCGGCGGTGCATGCTGATATTGTCGATATTGCCGTCGTGATCGGCGATCACCTGGGCGATCTGAGCCAGCGAGCCGGGCTCGTTGACATTCTGCAGGAAGAGTCTGGCCGGGAAACGCTGCGGCGATGAATCGTCCACGTCCCAGCGCACATCGACCCAGCGCTCCGGCTCTTCCTCGAATTCGCGCAGCGCCGGCGACTGGATCGGATAGATGGTGATGCCCTCGCCCGGCGTCACGATGCCGACGATGCGATCGCCCGGCACGGCGCCGCCATTGGGCGCGAAACGCACCGGCAGATCGGAATTGACGCCGCCGATGGAAATCACGGACAGGAATTTTCCGGCGCCGTCGCCCGAGCGCACCTTGTCGGCCGTGCTCTTCTTGTTGGCCGCATAACGACCGCCGACGCGCTCTTCCTTGTAGTCGGGATACATCGCGCGGGCCACGTCGGCCGCGCGAAGCTCACCGCGCCCCACCGAGGCCATGACATCATCGATGGACGCGCGCGCAAGACGCGGCAGTGCGCCCTTCAACTGGTCGTCGGCATATTCGATCTTGGCGCGCGCAAACAGGCGCTCGACAATGCGTCGGCCGAGGGTCGCATATTGATCGCGCATCGCGGTGCGCGTGGCGCGGCGGATCGCTGCGCGCGCCTTGCCGGTGATGGCGAGGGATTCCCACGCGGCCGGCGGCGCCTGCTGCGCCTTCGAGGTCAGCACCTCGACTTCGTCGCCGTTCTGCAGTTCGGAGGACAGCGGCGCGAATTTGCCGTTGATCTTGCAGCCCACCGCGCTGTTGCCGACATCGGTATGCACCGCATAGGCGAAGTCGATCACATTGGCATTGCGCGGCAGCGCGATCAGCTTGCCCTTCGGCGTGAAACAGAACACCTGGTCGTGGAACAGTTCGAGCTTGGTGTGTTCCAAAAACTCTTCCGGATTGGTGCTTTCCGAGAGGATGCCGATGGTGTGGCGCAGCCAGGCGAAGGCATTGGACTCACGCTTCAGCCGCTCATTCGGCGAGCCCGCGCCTTCCTTGTAGAAGGCATGCGCCGCGATACCGAATTCGGCGATACGGTTCATTTCCTCGGTGCGGACCTGCAATTCGACGCGCTGATTGCCGGGGCCGATCACCGTGGTGTGGATCGAACGGTAGTCGTTCTGCTTCGGCGTCGAGATGTAATCCTTGAAGCGGCCGGGCACGACGGGCCAGGTCGTATGCACGACACCGAGCGCGCGGTAGCAGGCTTCGAGGTCTTCGAGGATGATGCGGAATCCGTAGATGTCGGAGAGCTGCTCGAAGCCCACCGACTTGCGCTTCATCTTGGTCCAGATCGAAAACGGCTTCTTGCGGCGACCGGTGACCCGGGCCTTGATGCCGTTCTTCTGCAGCTTGCTCGACAGATGCGTCTCGATCATGCCGATCAGGTCGCGGTTACGCTCGGTGAGCGCATCGAGCCGCTGCACCACCACCATATGCGCGTCGGGATCCAGCACCTTGAAGGACAGTTCTTCAAGCTCTTCGCGCATCGCCTGCATGCCCATGCGGCCGGCGAGCGGCGCATAGATGTCCAGCGTCTCGTCGGCGATGCGGCGGCGCGAGGCCGGCGGCATGAATTCCATGGTCCGCATATTATGCAGACGGTCGGCGAGCTTGATCAGCAGCACGCGCACGTCGTCGGCGATGGCGAGCAGCAGCTTGCGGAGATTCTCGGCCTGCTTCGCCTCGCGCGAGACGAGCTCAAGGCGCTTCAGTTTGGTAAGTCCCTCGACCAGCGCGCCGATATCCGGCCCAAACAGCTTGTCGATTTCGGCGCGAGTCGCCTCGGTATCCTCGATGGTGTCATGCAGCAGCGCCGCCACGATGGTGGCGTCGTCCAGCTTGAGATCGGTGAGAATCGCGGCGACTTCGAGCGGATGGGTGAAATACGGATCGCCCGAGGCACGGGTCTGCTCGCCATGGGCGACCATGGCATAGACATAGGCGCGGTTGAGCAGGTCCTCGTCCGTATTCGGATTATAGGCCCGGACGCGCTCGACCAGATCGTATTGGCGCATCATGCGGGCGCGCCCGCCGCGCGCGGTCTTGCCAGCGCTGGTTGTATCGGGCGCCTGCGCGGAGCCCGGATTTGCGGGCGCAGCCGCCCCGTCCACCCGCGCCTGCGGAAGCGCTGTGGTATCGTTTGCGGCCTGCATCTGCCGTGACTGACGGCGCGACGTCGCCATTGTCTTCCTCAATTCTGCCGGGTCGCCGATAACGGCCGGCGCGTGATTCATCCTCGGTAAATCTAGCTGAGCACGATCTTAGTCGAAAACCGACATCCGCTCTTCGAGATCATGCGCGAACACCGCAGATAATTTGCCCCGAAACGTCACGCAAATGCAAAGGCCCGGACTTGCGATCCGGGCCTTGTGCGAAAGTGTGATGAACGGAGAGGGAAGCCTGTCGGCTTACTCGTCTTCTTCCGGCTGTTCTTCCGGCGGCGCGAGGCCTTCGAGGCCCTTGAGCAGCTCTTCTTCGGTCATGCGCTCGACGGCGACTTCGGTGTCGTCGGCGTCGACGCTGGCGCCGGCCGAACCGATCAACGGCACCGTATCGGCTTCCGGCTCGTCCACTTCGACGAACTTCTGCAGCGAATGCACGAGTTCTTCGCGCAGATCTTCCGGCGAAATGGTCTGGTCGGCGATCTCGCGCAGCGAGACGACCGGATTCTTGTCGTTATCGCGATCAATCGTAAGTTGTGAACCCGACGAGATCATGCGAGCACGGTGTGCTGCAAGCAGGACCAGGTCGAAACGATTGTCGACCTTGTCGATGCAATCTTCTACGGTGACGCGCGCCATGAAATGTCGCTCCGTTGTGGTTGAGAGACCGAAAAATAGGATTGTTGCGGGCTAGGTATAGCGGCTTCGCACCCAGCGCAAGAACGAAATTAGAATCCCGCTTCGTGGTTTTGTTTTCGGTAGGATTATGTTACCCTCGAAAGACCTTTGGATATTAGGGCTTGGACCATTAAATAACGGCCTTTCCGACACCATTTGGGACACCAAAAGGCTTTATTGCATCGGCAAAAAGATGAGCCTATCGCTCTCCTCTTCAATTGCGTGATGTTCGGTCGGGTCGATCTGCCAGAAGGCGGGTGACGAATTTGACGCCGACGACGTGATGCAACGACCCAATACCACGACCCGATACCAATGCGCGGTGACGGTTTTGCTGCGCCAAAAACCACAAACTCAACGAACCCTAGAGAAAACTTGATGTCTCAATCTTCTAACAAAATCGCGCTCTTCATCGATGGCGCCAATCTCTACGCCACGGCAAAGACGCTCGGTTTCGACATCGATTACAAGCGCCTTCTCAAGGAATTTCAGAGCCGCGGAACCCTGGTCCGCGCATTTTATTACACCGCGATCATCGAAGATCAGGAATATTCCTCGATTCGCCCGCTGATCGACTGGCTCGACTACAACGGCTACACGGTCGTCACCAAAGCCACCAAGGAATTCATCGATGCGTCGGGTCGGCGCAAGGTGAAGGGCAATATGGACATCGAGCTCGCGGTCGATGCCATGGAACTCGCGGAGCATGTGGACCAGATCGTGCTGTTCTCCGGCGACGGCGATTTCCGCTCGCTGGTGGAAGCCGTGCAGCGCCGCGGCGTGCGGGTGACGGTGGTCTCGACCATTTCGAGCCAGCCGCCGATGATCGCCGACGAACTGCGCCGCCAGGCGGATGTGTTCACGGATCTGATCGAGCTGCAGGGCAAGATCGGCCGCGATCCCTCCGAACGCCCTGCCCCGCGCGAGCCGCGTCACCAGACGCCGCAATTCCTGCAGCGCTCGGCCACCGTGGCACCGCGAGGCGACGACGATTTCGAAGACTAGGACTCAGCTCAGCAGGCAACAGCCGGCGGTGGTCGCAACCGCGATCGCCGCCGGCACGGCCACCGATCCCGGACGCGACTGCCCGCTCTGCCCGCGCCTGGTCGACTACCGAATGTCGCTACGGGCGCAGGAGCCCGACGCCTTCAACGCGCCCGTGCCCTCGTTCGGCGCCGCGGATGCGCAGCTCCTGATCGTCGGCCTCGCGCCGGGCGCCCAGGGCGCCAACCGCACCGGACGCCCCTTCACGGGCGATTATGCCGGCGATCTGCTCTACGACACCCTGCTGCATTTCGGCTTTGCCACCGGCAGCTATGCGGCGCGGCCGGACGACGGGCTGGTGCTGACCGATAGCCGCATCAGCAATGCGGTGCGTTGCGTGCCACCGCAGAACAAGCCGCTGCCCGTGGAGATCACCACCTGCCGGCCGTTCCTGATCGCAACCATGGAGACGATGCCGCGCCTGCGCGCCATCGTGCTGCTCGGCCGCGTCGCCCACGACACGATGCTGAAGACGCTGGGCATCCGCGCCGCGACAGCGCCGTTCGGGCATGGCGCCGTGCATGACGCCGGACGGTTCAAGCTCTACGACAGCTATCACTGCTCGCGCTACAACACGAATACCGGCGTGCTGACACCGGAGATGTTTCGTGCGGTGTTCGCGAAGGTGAAGGCGGATCTCGAAGCGTAGGATGGGTAGAGCGTAGCGAAACCCATCATTCCGTCATTGCGGCAGGCTCCGCCGATGGGTTTCGCTCCGGCGCTAACG
>JAEXHR010000278.1 GCA_023449855.1 Pseudomonadota bacterium
GCGCAAGAGCGCGCGACCTCTCCCCGGCGGGGAGAGGTGAAACCCATCCCCTTGTAATCCCTAAATTTTCCTCCCCGAATGTTTCATCGCCTCAGCTGCGACGAAACAATTCTCCCCTACCACGAAACCATTTTCCGCTTTTCAAGCCGCCATCCTGAAACCGGCAAACCTTAACAACTGGCCTTAACGAAACGCCCATCACCGACGTTTCATCGGGAGCCAGTCATGCAGAACGTCATCGCACTCAACGCCGCCGGCCGTCAGGGGATCATTACCGCCCGCGCCACGACGGATGAGATGCTGCTGGAACGGATCGCCGAAGGCGACCGTTCCGCGATGCACACGCTCTATGCCCGCCACAATGTCCGGGTCTATCGCTTCGTGTTGCGCATGCTGCGCGACGTCACCGCAACGGAGGATCTGGTCAGCCAGGTGTTCCTCGATGTGTGGCGCACCGCGAGCCAGTTCGAGGGCCGCTCGCAGGTCTCCACCTGGCTACTATCGATCGCACGCTTCAAGGCACTCACCGCGCTGCGCCAGCGCAAATATGAGGACATCGACCAGGACGAGGTGATGGAGGTCGCCGACAGCGCCGACTCGCCGGAAGCCTCGCTCGATCGCAGCCGCACCAGCGAAATCCTGCGCGCCTGTGTGGCCAAACTGTCGCCGGCGCATCGCGAGATCGTCAATCTCGTCTATTATCATGAGAAGTCGGTGGACGAAGTCGCCGGGATCGTCGGCATTCCTGCCTCTACTGTAAAGACGCGCATGTTCTATGCCCGCAAGCAGCTCGCCGATCTCCTGAAGACCGCCGGCATCGACAGCATCGCGGCGTAACGCGTTTCTTTGCGTAACGTTCTTCACTGCCTCCAGGAAAGCCCGGACGATGCCCACGTCCGGGCTTTCCTGTATTCAGTTGCCGCCATTCCCTCTCACGAACACGTGACGCCTGCGACGTAACATCGAGGCTGCATCGGCCGAACCACCATCAAGCGCCTGTCATGCTCCTGTGACCTGACACGCCGCGCGGATGGACATGCGATGCTCAACCTCCTTCTCGCCGTGCTGGCCGGCGTCGTCACCATTGCGACGCCCTGCACATTGCCCGTCTTGCCGATCCTGCTCGGCTCCTCCATGGGCCAGACCAGCCGTATCCGCCCGGCCTTTATTGCCTTCGGCTTCGTCACGTCGTTTTCGGCTGTGGCGTTGCTGCTCGGTGGCCTCACGCAGATATTCGACTTCGATCCGAACATTCTGCGCAGCATGGCGGCAGTTCTGCTGCTCGGCTTCGGATTGCTGATGATCTTTCCCGCACCGTTCGAACGGATCACCAACGGGATCGGTGGCTTCGCCAGTGGCGTGGTCACCCATGATCTGAGCAATTTCGGCGGCTTCGTGCTCGGCACCACATTGGGCCTCGTCTGGACGCCCTGCGCGGGGCCGGTGCTCGGCTCGATTCTCACCATCATCGCGACGTCGAAGGACATTGCATGGGCAAGCGTGCTTTTGATCGCCTACACGATCGGCGCGGCCATACCGATGCTCATCATCGCCTATGGCGGACAGGCCGTGACGACACGCATCCGCAGCCTCGCGCGGATCACGCCACGGCTGCAGCAGGGCTTCGGCGTCGTCGTGATCGGCTTCGCGGTCGCCTCCTACTTTCAATACGACACGCTGATCGTCGCCTGGCTGACAGGCTTCTATCCCACCGGTCAGCTCGGACTCTAGTTAGGCCCTCAACCCCACGGAGATTGCCATGACAATACGATCATTTGCGACATCGGCCTCAGTGATTGCGCTGTGTATATTCGGCGGCATCGCGCCCGGCATCGGCGGCGAAGCGGCGGCGTTGCAACTGGCGGCCGTGCAAGGCAGCGCACCGAATTTCACCGGCATCAGCAACTGGTTCAATTCGCCGCCGCTCGACATCACGAAGCTCCGCGGCAAGGTCGTGCTGGTGGATTTCTGGACCTATGGCTGCATCAACTGCGTCAACACACTGCCGCATGTCACCGCGCTGCATGCCAAATACGGAGATCGCGGCCTTGTCATCGTCGGCGTTCACACCCCCGAATTCCCGTTCGAGCGCTCGGCAAGCAATGTGCAAGCCGCGCTCAAGCGCCATGGCATCACTTATCCGGTCGCGCAGGATAACGATTCCAGGACCTGGAATGCTTACAGCAACCGCTACTGGCCGGCGCAATACATCGTCGATCAGCGTGGACAAATTGTCTACCAGCATGACGGCGAAGGTCAGTACGAGCAGATGGACAACATTATCAATACGTTGCTGAGATCAAGCAGCTAATCGATCAAAGCAGCGTATAGTAGGATCGACGATAGCGTCGTGATAACATCCGTCCAGCTAGAAAAATGGACGGATGTTATGTTCGAAGGCTTTGACGCGGTCATCCTTGCCCGTGCGCAATTCGCGTTCACGATGTCGTTTCACATCATCTTTCCAGCATTCTCGATCGGGCTTGCAAGCTATCTCGCTGTACTCGAGGCGCTGTGGCTATGGACCGGACGCGACGTCTTTATCAACCTGTTCAATTACTGGCTCAAGATCTTCGCCGTTGCCTTTGGCATGGGCGTCGTCTCCGGCATCGTGATGTCGTACCAGTTCGGCACCAACTGGTCGTCCTTCTCCGACAAAGCGGGGCCGATCATCGGTCCATTGATGGCCTATGAAGTGTTGACCGCCTTTTTCCTCGAGGCCGGCTTTCTCGGCGTGATGCTGTTCGGGCTTCAACGCGTAGGACCAAGGCTGCATTTTCTCGCGACGCTGATGGTTGCGATCGGAACGCTGATCTCGGCATTCTGGATCCTGTCGGCGAATTCCTGGATGCAGACGCCGACGGGTTACAGCATCAACGAAGCCGGCCAGTTCGTTGCCGCCGACTGGTGGAAGGTGATCTTCAACCCGTCCTTCCCCTATCGTCTGGTGCATATGGTTCTTGCCGCCTATCTCACGACCGCATTCGTCGTGGGCGCGGTCGGCGCCTATCACCTGTTGAAGAATGAATATCTGCCCGGGCCGCGCGTGATGTTCTCGATGGCCATGTGGATGGCGACGATCGTTGCGCCGCTGCAAATTCTGGCGGGCGACCAGCACGGCCTCAACACGCTCGAGCATCAGCCGACCAAGGTCATGGCTATGGAAGGCCATTTCGACAGTCATCCCCATGGCGCCCCGCTGATCCTGTTCGGCATTCCGAGCCAGACCGAAGCAAAGGTGAACTACGCCATCGAGATACCGAAGCTCGGATCGCTGATCCTGAAGCACGATCTGCATGCCCCGATGGCCGGCCTCGACACCGTTCCGCGCGAGAACTGGCCGCCGGTGCCGATCACCTTCTGGTCGTTTCGCATCATGGTCGGCATCGGCATGCTGATGCTTGGACTGGGGCTGCTTAGCCTCGTCATGCGCTTTCGCCGCACGTTCTATCAATCGCGATTGCTGCATGTCTTCGCCTTGGCGATGGGCCCATCAGGCTTCATTGCCGTACTGGCGGGCTGGGTGACCACGGAAACCGGACGGCAGCCATTCACGGTGTTCGGCCTGCTGCGGACGAGCGACTCGGTGTCGCCGCTCGCGGCGCCAGCAGTCGCATCGTCGTTGATCGCATTTGCCATCGTCTATTTCGCAGTCTTCGCCGCCGGCACGATCTATCTGCTGCGACTGATGGCGGCACCGCCGCATCATGACGAGCAAGGGCCAGCCGGCAACGTCCCGAGCCGCGCAGCGGGCGTCACGCCGGCGATCGGCGCAACCGCGGTCGGGGGCGCATCATGATCGATATCGCTGTCATCTGGGCCTTCATCATCGCCTTCGCCGTCTTCGTTTACGTGGTGATGGACGGTTTCGACCTCGGCATTGGCCTGCTGTTCCCACTGTTTCCACGTAAGGAAGACCGTGACGTCATCATGAACTCGGTCGCCCCGGTCTGGGACGGAAACGAGACCTGGCTGGTGCTCGGCGGCGGCGGGCTGATGGCTGCGTTTCCGCTGGCCTATGCGGTTCTGATGCCCGCTTTGTACACGCCAATGATCGTGATGCTGCTGGGCCTCGTGTTTCGCGGCGTGGCGTTCGAGTTTCGCTGGCGCACGACGCGTGAACGCAATCTGTGGGACATCGCTTTTGCCGGAGGCTCGTTGCTCGCCACGCTGGCGCAGGGCGTGGCGCTCGGCGCTATCCTGCAGGGCGTGATCGTCAATGGCCGCCATTACGGTGGCGGCTGGTGGGACTGGCTGACGCCCTTCAGCATCCTCACGGGCGTGGCGTTGGTGATCGGATACGGCCTGCTCGGAGCCACCTGGCTGATCATGAAGACCGAAGGTCCGTTGCGCGACAAGGCCTATCGCCTCGGCCGGTGGCTGCTGGCTGCGATGCTCATCGCCATCGGCATCGTCAGCCTCGCGACGCCGTTCCTCGACGCCGCTTATGCCCGGCGCTGGTTCGCCTGGCCGAACATGATCCTGACCGCACCGGTGCCGATCGCTGTCGCAGCGGTCTCGGCCCTGTTGATACGCAGTCTCGCCGCAAGGCAGGACTACCGGCCGTTCTTCTACACGCTGATGCTGTTCGCGCTGTGCTATGTCGGGCTCGGCGTCGGCATGTGGCCTTATATCGTACCGCACAACATCACCATCTGGCAGGCCGCCGCGCCCGACAATAGCCTGCACTTCATGAGCTACGGCGTCGCGATCCTGGTCCCACTGATCCTGGGTTATACCGGCTGGGCCTATTATGTTTTTCGCGGCAAGGTTCGCGCCGGCGCCGGATATCACTGATGACCGCAGCGCCTCAGCAAAAACCTCGTCCACTGTCGCAGCGCTTGCTGTGGTTCGTGGCGCTATGGGTCAGTGGCGTCGCCAGCGTCACCGTCGTCAGCTTCATTTTACGACTCTGGATCGCACCGACGTAGGACGCCGTTTAATCAAATCGTCACGACCTCTCCCGAGGATGCGCCGCAACCGCTCGCTCCGGCCGCAGCGATTCGTGGGTTTCCGCGCATCCGCTGCGATGCTATGCACGAATGCACCGCCAAATCGGGAGATGCCGCAATGATCGACCTCCGCCGCCTGTTCAGTCTGACGCTGATCGCCGCAGCAGGCCTGACATGGTCAATCACGCAAGCCAGCGCGCAATTGCAGCGCCCCGATGTCGGCGACGAGCCTGGCCTGATCGCTGACGACTCCATCGAACTGCCGCCGGAATTCCAGAAGCAGATGGTGCTGTATCGCACAACCGAGCCGCCGGGCACCATCATCATCTCCACCAATGAGCGCTACCTCTATCTCGTGCAGGGCAATGGCCGCGCCATGCGCTATGGCATCGGCGTCGGTCGCGACGGCTTCCAGTGGCAGGGCCTGGTCAAGATCTCGCGCAAGGCGGAATGGCCGGACTGGACGCCGCCGGCTGAAATGATCCAGCGCCAGCCTTATCTGCCGCGCTTCATGGCCGGCGGCCCCGGCAATCCCATGGGCGCCCGCGCGCTCTATCTCGGCGCCACCGTCTATCGCATCCACGGCACCAACCGGCCCGACACCATCGGCACCGCCGTCTCCTCCGGCTGCTTCCGCCTCGTCAATGCCGATGTCAGCGATCTCTATGAACGCGTGCCCGTCGGCACCAAGGTCGTGATCCGGCAGAAGCCCGAAATCTGAGGTGGCGTTCGCCACGACGACTCTCTGCATCACATAACGCCATCAATCGGGGGCTGAATTCTCATGGCGATGAAGCGCACTTTCGTAACCGGCCTGGCCATCGGCCTCGCGGTCGCTACCGCCGTGGCCGCCGCCGCGATCACCTATGAACGCTACGACACCAAGACGCTGAAGCGCACCGTCAAGCGCGATGCCGTGCTGTGCGGCGTCAATCAGAGCCTGCCCGGCTTCTCCGCGCCTGACGCCCAAGGCAACTGGAGCGGCTTCGATGTCGACTTCTGCCGCGCCGTCGCTGCCGCCATCTTCGATGATCCGAAAAAGGTGAAGTTCGTCGGCCTCGACGCCAATGAGCGCTTCAAGGAATTGCAGAGCCGCAAGATCGACATCCTCGCCCGCAACACCACCTGGAGCATGTCGCGCGAGAGCAATCTGGCGCTCTATTTCCCCGCCGTCTCCTATTACGACGGCCAGGGTTTCATGGTGCCGAAATCGCGCAAGATCGACTCCGCGCTCGAGCTCGACGGCAGCAAGGTCTGCGTCCAGGACAGCACCACGACCGTGCTGAACGCGGCGGACTACTTCCGCGCCAACAACATGAAATATACGGAAGTGAAGTTTCCGAAGCTGGAGGACGTGCTGAAGGCCTATAATTCCGGCCAGTGCGACACCTTCACCGCCGATGCCTCGCAGCTCTACGCGCTTCGCCTGACGCTGGCAAAGCCGGACGACCACACCATCCTGCCCGATGTCATCTCGAAGGAGCCGCTCGCCCCTGTCGTCCGCCAGCGCGACGACGACTGGATGATGATCGTGAAGTGGACACTCTATGCGATGATCAATGCCGAAGAACTCGGTATCACCTCGAAGAATATCGACGAGGCGCTGAAGTCCAAGAAGCCCGACGTGATGCGCCTGGTCGGCACCGAAGGCGCCTATGGCGAGGATCTCGGCCTGTCCAAGGACTGGGCCGCGCGCATCATCCGCCATGTCGGCAATTACGGCGAGGTCTATGAGCGCAATGTCGGCGACGGTTCGAAGCTGAAGATCCCGCGCGGCCTGAACCAGACCTGGAGCAATGGCGGCATTCAATACGCGCCGCCGATTCGGTGACGGCCGTAGGGCGGATTAGCCG
>JAEXHR010000285.1 GCA_023449855.1 Pseudomonadota bacterium
GATAATCTGCATACCCACCGGCAGTCCGTCGACTGAAAGCCCTGCTGGAATTGAGGCTGCCGGATGCCCCGTGAAATTAACGAAATAGGTCAGCGCCCAACCAATGAGCGGGTCCACCTTCTCACCGGCAAGTGCAAAAGCACGCGCCTTCGCCGATTTCGCGGGACGAATTGTTGCCGCGCCAAGCGCATAGGCCAATGTGGCTAATGAGCGGAACGAAGCTCGGCACGGCCCGCTATGCAATGGCTCCGACGATTTGGTTCCGCTGTGTTTCCGTCAGCGCTTCGCCGCTCGCGGCCAACATGTTCTGCGTCATGTGCTGCGGGTTCGACGTGGCCGGGATCGCGCACGTGACCGACGTGTTGGACACGACATACTTAAGAGCAAGCTCAGGCCAGCTCCTGCATCCCAGTTCTTGCGCGAAAGCTGGAAGCGGCGTACGGCCGAGGCTTCTCACGAGAGACCCCTCGCCAAACGGCCGATTGGCCAGCACGGCCACTCCCAAATCCTTCGCGGCTGGGAGAAGACGCTTCTCCGCTGCGCGGTCGACAAGGGAATAGTTCAACTGGACGAAGTCGAATGCGCCGGTCCGAATCGCGCGCTCCAGATCGCCGTGGGCGCTATCCGTGTAGTGGGTGACGCCAAGATAGCGGATGCGGCCTTGTGCTTTCCATTCCTGCAGGGTCGGGAGATGCGTCTCGAGGTCAAGGAGGTTATGAACCTGCATCAGGTCGATAACCCTCGTCTGGAGCAGCCTGAACGAACGCTCCATCTGATCGACGCCCTCCTCCCTACCGCGCGTCCATATCTTTGTCGCCAGGAAAACCTGGTCGCGCAGCGTTCCCCGCGACAGGATCTCTCCGGTGACCTGTTCAGCCCTTCCGTACATCGGGGAGCTGTCGATGAGCCGGCCCCCGTTTCGAATCATCGAGGAGACCACCGCTTTCGGCCCGTCGATCTCCTCGCTGGAAGGGTCGACATCAAATGTTTGCCACGTTCCGCAACCGACCACCGGGATCATTTCCCCGGAGGACGGAATGGCGCGTTCAAGCGTGGCGGACGTCGCCGAGGTTTGTCCTGTCACGGCACTCTCCTTAACTGATTTATTTGGCACTCTCTCCGCTAGAGTGGCGACTCCAGGGATGATTATGCAACTGCGGTGACTGAAGCGTCCAGACTGGAAACTCCTGTCCAACCGGCGAGGATCTACGCAAACGGCCGACGAAGTCGCCGACTGCCGGACACGGAATATGGGGACCATACACAATGGCCAAGACGTCGATCCCGATAAAAGGCGTTGCATTCACCCTTCCATGAACGAGGCGTTCTCTCGCTAATTTGATCTTCGGGCAAATTGCCTACGGTCGTCCAAGGCCGTACGCATTCACCGATAGGAAGCGGAGGGAAGAGGCTGTGATTAGATCCATCTTATTCTGGTATTTGGTGCTCACGGCCATGTCGAGCTCCTCGCTGGCTGCGGTTCCTTGTGGCGGCTCCGTGGCCTGTCCCGTGGAGGGCGGCGACTATCGGATCGAAGCGCCGAAGGACGGCGACATTCGAGGCGCCTATGTCTTTTTTCACGGCTACAAAAGTTCCGCTCAGCTGCAAATGCAACAACGCCCCCTCGTCGATACGACCCTATCTCATCATCTCGCCTTTGTGGCTGTCGACGGTACCAATGGGAGTTGGTCGTTCCCAAACAGCGCCCGTCCTGGACGGGACGAAAAGAAATTTATCGCCGATGTCCTTGAGGACCTGAGACAACGCTATGGATTCACGCCCGATAAAACGATTGTCGGGGGATTTTCCATCGGCGCCTCAATGGCGTGGTACACCGCTTGTCAGCAAGGCGAAAAGGCAGCAGGAATGCTTACCTTCTCCGGCGTCTTTTGGGACCCGCTTCCAAAGGCTCAGGACTGTGTTGCGGATGTGCCGCCGATGATCCATTTTCACGGCACCGCCGACCAGACCTTTCCTTTGGAGGGGCGCTCTCTCGGTGGCCATTTTCATCAGGGCAACGCCTATGACAGCGTGGCGATCCTGCGTTCGCGTGCCAAATGCGATACAGAGCATGCGAAGACAATCACGCTTGACGACATCAAATGCCAGGATGTTCCCGACTGTATCCGGGGCGACAGCATCATGTGCATCCACAACGGCGGCCACGAGGCCCGTGCAGAAATGCTCGACGCCGGCCTGACGGCAGTCGGCTTTCCACGATGATCCTTATCCCGAAAAATAGCTGACGCTCCTTGTAACAACCGGCCGGCATCCTGCGAATTGGTCAACAGCGAGGCGTTCGGCCTTGGCGAGATCGGCCGAGACATTCGGTCCCGGACTACAAAGGAACTCATCATGCTGCATTCCGTCGTATGTCCCAGCATGGGCCACGCCATTGTCCACCACTTTGGAGACGGCGCGGCCGTTTGGGGGCAGGTGATCACACCGAGCATCGCACACCTGTTACAATCCGAGCGAGAGCTCCCGATCGATTTCTCGCGGGTTCGTCCGGGCATTGTCTTCGAAGTTGAAACGGCTCGCGCGCTACTGCCGCACGTCATCGATGCTTCGACGCTACGGGTTCATGTCGGAACGACTGCATATCGCCATGCCGCAGGCCGCGCGGACGCGACAGTTGAAGCTGTGGTTCGTATCGATGTCGGCGGCGACTGCATGCTCAAGGTTTGGGGGAGGGCAACGGCGGAGAGCCCAGCGCCGCAGGAGCCTGCCAGCATCTCCAACCCCGCTTCCACTAGCCCTGTAATCTTCAAGGTAACATTCTGGGAAATCTCTCGGGCAAACGATGCCCGTTTCGATCAGTTGCTGCGTGAAGCGGCCGAGAAGGATCGCGAGATCCAGCAGCTTCGGGCTCAGGTCGCTCTTGCGATGAGCTCGCAATAGGCTGTCAGCGGCAAGCACGACTTCGTGAACGCTGCAAGCTGTAACATTTCGCCTTTCGCCTTCGAACAGGGTGCGTTCGTCTCAACTGCAAAGGAAAGACCATGACCCTGTTCATCCCGCGTATCGTGCCGCTTGCGGCCGCAGCCGTGATTGCGTTTTCTTCGGCCTCGATCGCGTTCGCCGATGAGATCTTCGCAACGAATGGTGTTGCCATAAACGGCTACGATGCTGTTGCCTATTTCACCGACCATAAGCCGGTAAAGGGAACCCAGGAATTTTCGACTTCCTACAAGGGTGCCACCTTCTACTTCGCGTCCGCAGCGCACCGCGATACCTTCGCGAAGGACCCGGGGCATTACGCCCCGCAATATGGCGGGTATTGCGCCTTCGGAACCGCCGAGGGTCACAAGGCGCCCACCCAGCCACAGGCCTTCACCGTCGTCGATGACAAGCTCTATCTCAACTACAACGACGACGTCGCAAAGACCTGGCGCTCGGATATCGGCGGCTACATCAAAAAAGCAAATGCCAATTGGGACGCAGTGAGGGCACAGCCCGCTCCGTAACTGGCGCCCTTATCAAGCCCGCCCGTCCGCATTTGTGGGCGGGCGAAAACCCTCGACGCCCCTTCTTAAGGCCTAAGCCATGATTTCTGCACCTCGCATCTCCCACAGCCACCCCAAGCGGCTTCGCGATTGTCAAAGAGCGGTTGTCACCGATCTCAACAGCCTGATTGATCGAGCGGCCGCGATGGGCTGGAACAGGAGGGAGGTTATTGCGGCTCTCGCCGATCTGCTGGACGCCGAACCTGAAGATGCAGATGACTTGCTTCGCGCGATGGCCGACTACGTTGGCCAGCCGGCGCGACATGTCGCCTAGAGGCTTGGCGGGTGAATAGAACGATGCGCCTTCTGGTCTTTATCTTACTATGTATTTTTGGCGTCAGCCCGGTGCTCGCAGCCGAAACCCCGCTGGCGATGAATGACGCTTTCCAGTTCTCCGTGGATCGCACGCCATCGGGATCGATCCACCTGCGCTGGCAGATGCCGCCAGGATATTATCTCTACCGCCAATATCTGTCGGCCAAGACCGTAGACGGCTCTTCAGTCCCGCTAATTACGTTCCCCGGAACGGAAAAGGTAGACCCGAATTTCGGGAAATCGGAGGTCTATTTCGATCGCGCCGAGGCCGAGCTTGGGCCTGTTGGTTCCTTGGTGACCGTCACATACCAGGGGTGCCAGGACCATGGCCTCTGCTATCCGCCAGCCGGGCGGACCATCGATCCGACAACGCTTGCAGTGTCCGAGCAGCCGGTGTTTTCACCTCCAACGGGCGGACAATCGGCATGGTCCAATGCGGCAACGACCGATACTGCGACGGGAACGCAAGGATCCACACAGCTAACATCGACCGTAGCTTCGGCAAATGAGGAAGACATCGTTGGCGGCTTTCTCGCGCGTGGCGGGGTTCCGTTTCTTCTGGGTGCCTTCGTCGGCTTTGGCATTCTCTTAGCCTTCACCCCCTGCGTATTTCCGCTGTACCCGATCCTGGCAGCCACGCTTGCGCGCGAAGGGGAGAAGCTCAATGCGCGGCGCGGATTCGTCCTGTCGGGGAGTTATGCAACAGGGCTCGCCTCGGCGTTCGCGATCTTCGGGGCGGCCGCTGCCTGGACGGGTGATAATTTGCAGGTCGCCCTGCAATCGCCGATCACAGTCGCTGCAATTGCACTCATATTTGCCCTCCTTGCGTTGTCGATGTTCGGTCTGTTCGAGCTGCAGCTACCTTCGGCGTGGGTGGCGCGTCTCAGCCGATCGGGCAGGCGGCGAGGCGGGTCGGTTGGCTCAGCTGCTGTACTTGGGTTTTCCTCGGCCTTCATCATCGGCCCTTGCGTAACGGCCCCACTTGCGGGCGCGCTGCTTTATGTCGCTCGCACCGGAGATATCGCTCTTGGGGCAGCTTTGCTGTTTGCGCTCGGCCTCGGCAAGGGCGTTCCGCTGGTGATTTTTGGGACGGTCGGCTCTCAGGCCTTACCGCGCGCCGGGGCGTGGATGACCTCGGTCAAGCATGTATTCGGTTTTGTGTTCTTCGCCTTCGCGATCTGGATGGCGGAGCCGGTGCTTCCGCAATGGCTGCCTCTTGGCCTATGGGCTGTCTGGGCAATGGCGATCGCCGTCTTCCTCGATGCCTTTAACGTCACGAAGGGCCGCACAACGCCTGTGCGCATGGGTCTACAGTCGCTTGGGCTTCTCGCCGCCGTCTATTCAGTAATACTGGTTGTCGGTCTTGCCAGCGGTTCCATCGATCCCGTGCGCCCGCTCAACGGGTTTTCCAGCGTGCGAACGGCCGCCCCGGTCGATCCGGAGGACCAGATGGCCTTGCTGTCCTCGACGTCGCAACTGACTGCTCAACTCGATGCGGCGCGTTCATCTGGTAAGACGAGCCTGGTCTACTTCACCGCCGATTGGTGCGTGAGTTGCCGCTCGATCGATCGAAACGTCTTCTCCAGCCCTGACGTCGCCAATGCGTTGGCGCCTCTGAAGACGTTCAAGGTCGATCTAACCAATATCGGCCCTGAACAACGTGAGCTCATGCGCGAGCTCAATGTGGTGGGACCGCCAACGATGATTTTCTTGCCGTCCGATCGCCGGCAGACCGGTAAACGGCTGGTCGGGGAGTTCGGCACCGATGAATTCCTCAAAGCGGCTGCAGCCACGAGAAGCGGTGCGTAAGCCCCCACTGAGAATGTTCAGCACTAGGAAACCGAGATGTTTATTCGCAGACAATTCTTTTCGATCGCCGCCGGCGGCGTCGTTGCTGCCGTATTGGCTCCCCGGCTTGGCTTTGGCCAGCAATTGACGGAGGACGAAGTCTTCCGCGATCCGGATGCTCCCGTTCTCGGCAACCCCAAGGGGGACGTGACCATCGTCGAGTTTTTCGACTATCAATGCCCCTATTGCAAAAAAAGCCACCCGGACGTGGAATCGGTCGTCACTGAGGATGGCAATGTCCGGCTGATCATGAAGGACTGGCCTGTGTTCGGCGATGTTTCCGTTTTCGCGTCGCAAGCGGTGCTCGGTGCAAACGAACTTGGCGCCTACAAACAGGCGATGGAACCATTGATGGCAACGCCTGCCTCGCTCAGCGAGGACGACGTCAAAAGACTTCTGACATCGGCGGGGCTCGATCTGTCGAAGATCGCCGAAGCAGTGCGGCGCAACGATAAGAAGATTTCCGATCTTCTAACACGCAATTACAATCAGGCGCTGGCGTTTAATTTCGGCGGAACCCCCTCCTTCGTCATCGGAAGAGCGACCTCTTCCGGCGTCCTAAGCAAAGAAGAGCTTCGCGACCTGATCAAACGGGCGCGGGCCGCTTGACCCGTTTGGGGCTCTAGTTGCGAAGCGATTTGAACATCGCACGAAGATCGGTGATCACTGCCTCGGGATTTTCGTAGTAGCCGAAGTGGCCGCCGGTTTCGTGAGCGTTCAGATAGACCGTGTTGAAGAAGGCAGCGCGCGGACCCGACCTGAACACATCGATGCGCCTGTCGGTTGCCACTCCCGGCGGGTTTTCTCCCCCGAGAAAGGTGATGCCGGTCGGCGCTTGCACGACGGGAACCTGATCGTGCGAAGACTGCCAGCGGAAGCGGGCAGCGTCGGCATAGGCGCGCATCGAGGATGCAGCAGTTCCGGTCGCCCAGTAGAGCATCGCCGTCGTGATCATGTGTTCTCGGGAATAGACTTTTTCCGGATCTCCACCGCCATCTCCCCAGGCGCGCCACCGCTCCAATAGCCATGCCAGAAGCCCAACCGGCGAATCCGTCAAGCCGTAGGCTAACGTTTGCGGATCGAGGACCTGCACGGCGAAGTGCGACACAAACTTCATCACATTTGCCGGCGGTCGGGTCTTGCCGGTGTCCCAGGTACGTGCGGTCACGTCCCACGGCCGCTCACTGTTGAATTGATCGAGCAGCATTGGATGCATGAGGTGAATGCCATGGAGATGGGCAGCATATTTGTGGCCAAGCTGCGAAGAGATCAGTGCGCCCCAGTCGCCGCCGCTCGCGGCATATCTGTCATACCCCAGTTGCTCGGTCATCAGGCGGTGCCAAAGATCGGCCGTGTTCGAGAAGCTGATGCCCGCACGTGGCGGTGGTCCGGAAAAACCGTGGCCGGGCAAAGAAGGCACGATGACGTCGAAGGCATCCGCCGGATCGCCGCCGAAAGCCGCCGGATCGGCGAGCGGCCGAATGATCTTCTCCATATCCCAGAATGACCACGGCCATCCATGGGTGATGATGAGCGGCACTGGCTTCGGGCCATTGCCCTTTTCGTGGATAAAATGAATATCGACACCGTCAAGGGCCGTCTTGAAGTTCGCAAAACCATTCATACGACGCTCGACGGGCCGCCAGTCGTATTCATTGCGCCAATAGTCGACCAGCGACTTCAGATAACCGAGGTTAACACCATATCCCCAATCGTCGTTGTCCGGATCGTCGGGCCAGCGTGTCATGTCCAGCCTTCGTTCGACGTCGTCAAGGACGGCGTCGGAAATATCGATCACATACGGCAAGGGCTGTTGAGGCACATCGAACTCCGTAAATTGATCGCTTTATCGCCGCTCGAGCGCCGCGCGTTCGTCTTCAAGGGCGCGCAGCATCTGCATTATATCGTCGCGATCCTGATCGACATGCGGCGGAGCGCGATCGAAACGCACCGGCGTCGCCGCCATCTTGAGGGGGTTGCCCAGAAGCCTTAGCGGCTGCGCTTCGTCCGTTTCCATTTCCACGACCATCTCGCGCGCCACCGTGTGCGGATCTGAAAGAACCTGGTCGATTGTCGCCACTCGACCTGCGGGAATTTCGGCTGCGATGAGCCGTTGCTCCCAGTTCTCCGCCGTGTCGGCCTGCAAGGCCTGGGTCACAAGCTGGTCCAGCGCGTCGATGTTGACAACCCTGTCGCGGTTGCGGGCGAAGCGCCCGTCACCGATGAGTTCGGGTATGCCGATGGCCTGGCAGAAACGGGAGAATTGCTGGTCGTTCCCGACTGCAATCGCGATATCTCCGTCGGCCGTTTTGAAGGTCTGATAGGGCGCAATGTTGGGATGCCGGTTACCGATCCGCCCGGGTACCTTGCCGGAGACCAGATGGTTTGTCGCCGCATTGATCAGCCACGCAACCTGCGCATCGTAGAGCGCGAGATCGATGTACTGGCCTTCGCCGGTCCGGTCACGGTGGCGCAGGGCAGCCAAGATGCCGACGGTCGCATACATGCCGCACATGACATCGGCGATCCCGAGACCGACCTTCACAGGGCGACCGCCGTTCGCGTCGCTGTCACCGGTAATGCTCATGATCCCGCCCATCGCCTGGATCAGGAAATCGTAGCCGGTGCGGTCGGCGTAGGGGCCGGTCTGGCCGAAGCCGGAGATCGCGCACCAGACGATATCCGGCTTGATCTTTCTGACGTCGTCATAGCCAAGGCCACGGCGGGCGAGATCGCCCGGCTTGTAGTTTTCAACGACGACATCGGAAATTGCCGCGAGCCGTTTGACGAGGGCCACCCCATCGTCAGTGGCAAGATCGATGGCGATCGATCGCTTGTTGCGGTTGGCCGCAAGGAAATAGGCGCTGAGATCGCTGTCGCTGCCATCGGCGCTCGGGACGAAGGGCGGACCCCAGCTGCGGGTATCGTCGCCGGAGCCAGGTCGTTCAACCTTGATGACGTCGGCACCGAGATCGGCGAGCAGTTGCGTGGCCGTCGGTCCAGCTAAGATACGCGAAAGATCAAGGATGCGCAGACCTTCGAGGCTGGCGGCTTTCTGATGATCAGACATCGATGCCTCACGATTTCCAGGGTGATGTTTTGAACCAGCGAACGAGATAGGCGGTACCAATCAGGGTCGCGAACCCGAAGATGTTGCCGATCACCTCCGCGCCTGTCGTGCGGCCGGCATGATCGAGCGCGATGCCGATCGGCTGAGCGATCACCATGCCGGTAATGAAAACGGCGAGCGATTGTTGGCCCACGACCGTCAGGACCCGGACGAGCGGACCGCGTAGCCGTGCGCCATTTTCGCCGACGAGATGGACGGCGATGTAGCACAGCGCCATGAAATGAACGAAGCGCAAGATGCCGAAATCGCTTTTGTCGGTCAGCGGAGCGATCCGCTCCGCTGCCATCTGGAAGAACGGGTGAACCTCCTGGAAGCGAACCCAGGCGAAGGGCACAGTTGCGACCACGGCGACAACGGCAAGCACCATCAGGCGGGGGTCATAGCCGGGCGCCGACAGTTGACCGCGCATCAGGAAGAAACCGGTGAAGAAGAGGAACTGCCAGCCGAACGGATCGAAGAACCAGGGGCGGTCCGACCACGGTTCGGCCGGAAGATGCGTCAGTCCAAACTGCGTGGCGAGCCACAGGACCGTCATCAGAAATATCGGCAGGGCGTGGTGCAGTTTCGACGCAAAGATCATCACCGGCATCAGCGCCAGGATGACGATGTACATAGGCAGGATGTCGAAATAGTTCGGCACGTAGGTCAACGTCAGCAAGCCGACCAGCAGGTGACCCGGATCCTGCATGAACGGTACAAGGTTCAGGCTGTCGACATAGGTGACACCGTCATAGCGCGTCCCGGCGACCACCATAATGGCGGCGATCACGATGAAGACGGCAATGTGCGCCCAGAATATCTGCCAGATGCGTTGCGCGACGCGGGCAATCAGCGCGATGGCCCCGTTGCGGTCGTAGGTCGATCCGAACGCGATGGCGGAGGCCATGCCCGACTGAAAGACGAACATCTCCGTGGCGTCCGAAAACCCGAAGCGTGCGGGGATCCACAGCGCCCAGCCGTCGTCCGGTATATGGGCAAGCAGGATGATCAGCATGCCGACGCCACGAAAAAAGTCGAGGCGCGGATCACGAGCCCGCTTGACCTTCGCGCCAGCCGGAGCTGTTGCCTGGTGGGGATCAGAAAGCGCCGTCGTAGGCGCTGGCATCGAACCTGCAGGCAATGAGGCTGAAGCCCGGCCGGTGGTCGGCACCCTCAAGCTCGGTACGGAAGTCATCGATTGTCTCCACATTCACACCATAGCCACCGAACCCAAAGGCCACGGCAGCAAAATCTGTTTCACCAAGAGCGACGCCCGCTGGAGCGAGGCCGGCGGATGCCTGTTTCATCGCGATCAGCGCGAGGCTGCGGTCCTGAAACAGGACGATTGTCAGGGGCAGACCGAGATCGCGAAGGGTTGCAAGTTCGCCGATGCCCATCTCCAGGCCGCCATCACCCATGACAGCGAACATCCGTCGCGTGGGATCGGCGACCTTGGCACCGATCGCCAGCGGCAAGGCGGCGTTCATCGTGCAAAAGCCGGCCGACTGGAGGAGGGACAGTGGTGTTGACGCGCGCCATTTCTGCGACAGCAGGATGCGGTGGGCGCCGCTGTCGACCGTGACCAGGCCGTCCCTCCCGGCTGCTTCGTTCAGGTGATCGACAATGGCGTGCGGGCCCCAGGCGTCTTTCGTCGAAAAAATGTCACCGAGCGCCGCTTTCGCGGCAGCCGGCTCGTGACTGGGCCATGTCTTACGCTCGACGAGCGAGCCATTGAGCGCTTGTAATAGGCTTTTCGTGTCTGCCGAGATCCACGTGCCGGCGTGATGCATGGCATGATCGGAAGGAGCTCCGGAGATCTCGACGAGCTTCGTCTGGTCGGTCACGAAATCCAACCAGCCGAGCCGCATTTCGATCGGGTCATAGCCGAAGGCAAGCACAAGATCCGCCTTCTCGATCAGAGGAAGAAGGATCTTGTCCGCAAGCGGCGATAGGCCGGCGGCGCCAAGAGACAGCGGGTGGTCCTCGGGAATGATCCCCTTCGCCTTGTAGGTTGTGACAACAGGCGCTCCGATGGTCTCGGCCAGATGTTGCAGGGCAGGGCCGGCCTGATTGCGTGCAGTTTCAAGACCGACAAGGAGTAGGGGCCGTTCGGATGCGCGGATTCGCTCAGCAAGGAGGCGAACGCCAGGATCGGTGACGGAAGCAGGGGTGATAAACCGTTTTGGCGCCTTGGGAATGAATGCGCTTGGGCTCAAGCTCGCGGCGACGGCAGGCGAAAGGTCGAGATGCACCGGCCCCATGGGTTCCGCCGTTGCGATTGCCACAGCGCGCGCCACAGTCGAGGCGGCACTTTCCGGCTCGACTTCGAAGGATGCCTTGACGATCGGGCGCAACAGCTGGGCGTGGTCGATCACCTGATGCGTATAGCGAGCCCGTGTCGCCCGATCGACGACCCCGGAAATCACGATCAGCGGAACCCGCTCCTGAACGGCATCGGCAATTCCGTTGACCGCGTTGGCAAGACCGGGGCCAACCGTCGTCACCAGAAGCTCGGGATTGCCGCTGATCGTGCTGGCGCCCGCTGCCATGATGGCGGCAGACGTCTCGTGCCGCGTCAGGTTGAACGTTATTCCCGCCGCCTGCAGAGCATCTATCAGTGTGACGACCTCGCCACCAGGTACACCAAATGCATGGCGCACCTGATGTGCACGAAGGGTCTTGGCAACGATGTCAGCGACTCGATGCGCATTTTTGGGTTGAGACATTACACGAACCCCCTCGAAGTTTATTTTGAAGCGAGAAGGCCGCCCGGTGGATGGTTAGGACCGGGCGGGCTTCTTCAGCGTTCCGTCAGGCGGACGACGAACGCGACGACGGTGCCAAACAGGATATGGCCGATGAGCGAGGCCCATGTCAGGGTGATGAAGCCGAGAAAGGGGGGCAGTCCTGCAAAGAGATGGGCCATCACATAAAGTGCAAACACCCACAAGCCTGTTCCAAAGCCGATGCCGGTAAGGATCAGCGGCAGGCTCGGGAAGATCAGTCGCTGCAGCGGCCGGGCGATGAACAGATAGCCGATCGGATAGAAGATAATGCCGACGATGGCGTGAATGGCCTCAGCAGCGAGTAGGTTGTCGAAGCCGAAGACGGACTGCACGAGAGCTGCAGGCTCCAACGGTCCCCCGACCCAAAGCGGGGTGATGACGCGCGCCCATATCTCCCAGGTAATATCCGCTGCGAGCCCCGCCAGTACGACCGTGCGCGCCAGGCTCGGTTGGATCTCCGGGAAAATTGCCGGCTTTTGCATTTCCATCATAGTCATGACATTTCTCCTTGGTTGCGGGAAGTTCTCAGGCCGACAGGCGCATGCCGACGGACTGCTCGATGGACTGGAAGAGGCGATCGTCTGCCTTCAGGCGCTGACGGATTTGCCCGATGCGCGAGACCGCGGCATTGTCACCGCTGCGGCCGACGGCCTTGGCCAAGGCAAGCACGAAGAAGTCGCGCTGCGCATTGCTGCCGCCGATCTTCGGCAGGTTTGCCACCATGCGGTCAATCATTCGCTGGTCGGCGGGTGCATCAAGCCCGGCCAGTACGCGCGCCATCGGCACCCCGATCTCGGCTGCAACACGCGCCTGATCATCCATGCCGAGGGCTTTGGCATCGATTTGAGCAACGAGCTCTGCGACGCCCTTGCGATCGTCGATCGCGACCATCGCCGCAAGATTATGCAGAGCCGCGAAGATCAGTGTCGTATCGGCCTTGCGCCGGTTGGCGATTTCAGCGGCATCCATCCAGCGACTGCCAACATGGATCCCGGATTGCTGCATGCGCCAGAGGAGCGAAACGGCATTGGCCATGTCGCGGAAATCGTCGGTCTGCTGAGGCCGCACCTCGTCGTCGTAGATTTGCAGGACACGATCATGATCGCCGCGCTCCAGATGCAAGAGAGCCAGATGCCAGGCCATGTGGAACGAGAAGTTGTTGCAGCGCGACCAAGCCTTCCGGCTTCCTTCGAGCCAATCGATCCCCTCCTGCGTATCGCCACGCATTTCGAAGACATGTGAGACCGCATGAAGCCCCCAGGAGTCGTCCGGCTGCAGCGCCACGGCGCGTTGCCCGACGTCGAGCGCCTCCTGATAACGGCCGTGTTCTTCCAGTGAGAAGGCATGGCAGCCGAGAATAAAGCCGGCGCCACTGCTTTTGAGGTCGAGGCTCCCGACTGCTCTCGTGCTCGCGCTCAACATGCCGCCCGCATCGCCCAGCATGAAGCGCAGGGCTTGCGAGATCTTGAACGGCAGGAAAACAGTCGGGCGATCTTCGAAACCGTAGTCGAGGAGGTCGGCCGCCCGGGAGAAGGAGCCGTCGACGGCGGCCTCAAGCGCCTTGACGAGAAGGCGCTCGTCGCCCGTACCGCCGCTTTTCGCGGCCAATGCCACGCGCGCATCTTTCAACGCGTCAGTGGCAGGCGTCACCGCTTCCGAGCGCGCCAGGATCAAGTTCGCAAAGCCCTTCAATGCGTGACCGGCAACGTGATGCGGATCGGCCGCAAGCGTCATCTGCAGTGCTGGACCTGTGTTCGGGCGATGGGTTGCCACACCGAAGACAGCGCCCTCGAATGCCCGCTGCGCCTCTTTGCTGTCTGTGCTGGTGGTGAGGCCGTATGCATCGCGTTTCATCTTGTTTGCTCCTTGACGGAAGGCCTTCATCTCGATGGCTTTCATCGAAAACTCCGGTCTGACAAAGGCCTGTACGGTCGGGCGATCGTGTTCGTTACAGCGGTTCGAGAGATTTTTTCGCTGGCGCAGCAATTTTTGTCCGTTGCAGGATGACATCAGAAAAATTTTAAAACATTTGTAACAAAACGATTGTGCGAACTGGATTATGCCGCCGCAGAACGCTCTAACAGGATCAAAAACAGGCTTTGCCGCGAGTGAAGGGATGCAGGGGCAGCTGGTGAGCCGTCAGAATACTTGCCCCCAGAAAGGTGCGAACGCGCGCGCGACGGCCAGCGCGGGGCGTTTGATGATTTCGAACCGCATCAATGTAACAGCGGGCCCTCCTCTTGCGTATTGGGCACGTCACAACGAACACGCAAGGGTGTAATCATGATGCCGCTTCGATCCATGTTCCTTGCCGCCGCTGTAGCGCTCGGACCAGCCTTGGCTATTCCAGCACTTGCCGAGCCGGTTACCTTCGATGCGAAGGACGGCGTGAAGATCTATGGAGATTTTCGAAGAGCCGAAGGACAGTCGCGCGCAACCATTTTGCTGTTTCACATGGCAGGTTCCAACAAAAGCGAGTATGCGCCCTTGGCGCCCATCCTCAACAAGGCCGGCTTCAGTACGCTGGCCATCGACCAGCGGTCGGGCGGCAATCTCTGGGGCGACGTCAACCAGACGTCTGCGCAGCTAAGAGGTGGCGCCGGTTTCGCCGACGCGCTTCCCGACCTTGAGGCCGCGGTCGCCTATAGCGGCACGCTGCATTTGGGACCGGTCGCGGTTTGGGGATCGAGCTATTCCTCGGCACTGGTCTTCATCGCGGCCGCGCGCCATCCCGAGGTAAAGGCGCTGCTCGCATTTTCCCCTGCCGAATACATCGAGGGTTACTCGATCGAGAAGCAGGCGACCAAGCTCACAATTCCTGTCTTCATAACATCCGCACCCGACGCCGGCGAGATATCGAGCGCCAAGGCACTCGCGACAGCGGTGCCCGGCCACAGGGCAGTTCAATATATCCCCAAGCGCGGCGTGCACGGATCGGCGACATTACGCACCGATGAGGACCCGCGAGGTGCCACCGAAAACTGGAAGCATGTCATGGCTTTTCTCGACAACGCCTTCCCACGCAGTTGAGAACAGGGCAAAGCCGGGCTTGTGAGCGATCATCCGCCGGTGGCCAAGACCACTGAGTTCGATTGGCACAAGGCTGCCCATGCTCGGGTTCGGCCTGTCAGCCGACTCATCATCAACAGGGTTTGACGACGGCGAGCCAAGCGATGATCGCAAATGCGAAGAAGATCGCAGACGGAGCGGCCCCGAACACCCGATGGACAGGCTTCCCGTCCTGCAGCAACCGCCTCAAGGCCAGGCCCTCAACGCTATGCAAGACGCTGAGGAAGACGGCAGGGACCATCTTCAAAAGCAGCCAAGGTGAGCCGTCCCAACCCGCACCGAATGCCATTGTAAAGCCTGCCACCCACACGATCGCGAGCGCAGGTGTCGTCACCAGCCCATCCCAACGCAGGACGGATTGGCCGATGCGACGGACGTCCATTCCGTCTGGTGCAGCTATCGCGATCCGCAAAGCCAGTGCCATCGCCTGCATACCTGCGATCAGGGTGACGACGGCGAAGACGTGAAGCGCCTTGATGTAGAGATACATCAGCGTTCCCGTTCCTGATCGCTAAAGAGGCCGGGTATCTCAGCCAGCGAACGAACGGTAAAATCTGCCGGATAATCCAACGCTTCGGCATTGCCGCGCATAAGGTTGTACAGAACGCGTTCGTCCGTTCCGGACTGGGCCAAACCTTCCGTAATCTTCTCTGCATCGAAGCGCGCCACGCGAATCACCGTGAAGCCGAAGCTCTTCGCGCCGCAGACGTCAAATCCGTTGGACGATATGAAGACTACCTTATCGCGCGTCACGCCCAACTCCTCCTCCACCAGACTGTAAGCACTTGGAGCCGGCTTATAGGACTGTTTCGCATCGACACTCAGAATGTTGTCCAGGAATGGGTGGAGGCCCGAGTTCGTGGTCAGGCTGGACAGCATCGACCGACTGCCGTTCGAAAGAATCGCCCTCCGGCGGGGATGAAGTCGTTCCAGGCAAGGCAGAGCGTCGCCGTAAGGTTTGAGGTCGAGATAGGCGGCAGCAATATCCTCAAGCGATTGACCGTCAGCCCTCAGATCAAGCGAGCGAAGCGTGTAATCGAGAGAACGCAGTGTCAGCGACCAGAAATCCTCATATCGCTCCATCAGCGTCGCAAGCCACGAATATTCGAGCTGCTTCATACGCCAGACGCTGGTGATGAGGCTTCCTCTCCCCGGAAACGCCGCCTCTACAGTCTCTTCGACCGACCGCACGTCATAGAGCGTGCCATAGGCATCGAAAACGAAGGCCTTGGACTTCTGGTTCACTTCCGTCTCCCTCTCGGACAATTCGATGCGACCGGCTTGCCGCTTAACTCGCAAGAGGCGCGGCCATCAAGATCAGGCTGCTTCGGTCATGGCCGGCGACGACCCTGAACAGCGACCCCGCCTTGACCGCCACGGGTTTGGCAAACGGATGCAAAACCTGTAGCCAGCCTCCGTCGGAGTAGTCGTCTGGATGATTTGCAAATTCGATGCCATCGGCAAGATCGATCTTCATCCATTGCACGATCCCGGCCGCTGTGCCATCGGCGGTAACAGGAATTTCGATGACGCGAATTTCCTCTCTGTGCTTCGGACGCGTGAGATCGATCGTCTGCAATTCGATGTCCGCCGACAAGCGCTTCCAATCGGTCATCGTGCCATGGATCGGCAGTCGATTGGCGGCGAGCGGTGCAAATGCAGAAACGTCGAACCCGGAAACAGCACCCACGAACGCATATCGGCTCAAGACTTCGCTTTCGACCAGGCAACCTACCGCGGTCGCGGATCGCGGGATGATCGTTGCCCCCTCATTCAACAGGCGCGCGTGGGCATCCTCAAAAGTGTTGAGAACGTCTTCCGCTAGAAGGTCGCTTGAAAGGATCTCCGACACCAGAATATCGGCCCGTGTCTCCAGATCCAGCCCAACGGTAAGCTCGGTCGAAACCTTGTTGACGACATTGATGGTGTTGCCGAATCCTTTCTGCGCGACAATCCTGCTTGCGGTCTGCGCGATGACCGGAACGGCTTCGCAGGTGACGACGTTTGTCGCGCCTGCCCTCGCTGCCATCATCGACAGTAATCCGCTGCCTGCGCCAATATCGAGCACCGGCGCAGTCGAGCCGCGTTCTTGAATAGCTTTGGCAATTGCTGCCTCGAAGGCATCGTTGCGTCGGGCGTCATTCAACATCGGAATGTGCCAAAAAGGAACCATCCTGGACGTCAGACGCCGAATCTGATGTTGCGCCATCACGTTTTCCGGCTGAGAGGCTGCGAGCTTGCGGAATGCTTCCAGTGCTTCATGCTCCCGGTCGGCCTGCACGAGAGCGACCGCCAGATTGTTGAGCGCCGTTGGGTTGTCCGGTGAGACGCGAAGCGCGGTTTGGAGCGAATCGACTGCTCCTCTGGGGTTGCCTGCCTTCAGCTGGATCGTTCCCTTCTCCAACAACCCGACAAGATGATCCGGTTTCATCGCCAGAAGCTGGTCCCAGTAGATAATTGCTACTTCGAGACGCCCTCGGAGAGCGGCGCCCCCCGCGACAAGCGGGAGAACGTCCTCGACCCGATAGCGGTGATCGAGAACCTGGCGGTATTGATCTTCGGCATCATCGAGCTTGCCTTCCGCGTGAAATCTCATGGCTTCGCTCAAAGATTTGCGCGCTTGAGCCAGAGCCTGCTCCGAGTTTTCTGTGGTCATGAAAAAGCGTTCCCAGCAAAGATTTGATTGTCGCTGCCGGTACGCACGCGCGACCCGGTTCGTTACATCGACGAGATAATTTTTTTTCGAGACGAATAAAGCTCGGAGGGCGGATGGCAGACGCCCCGAAGAGACGATCACATGGTCGTGAGGCGGTAACGATAATCGTCTCGCAGGCGAATTCCCCCTGACCGTCCGGATTGACCGGCGTGACCTTGATCGGAGCAGCACATGAAATATCCAGCCAAGATCGGCAGGTTGATATTCTTTTCTTCGTTGGCAGCAGTTGCGGCCATGCCCGTCGCCGCAACAGAGCGGCCGCTGACCGTGGTGGAACTGTTCACAAGCCAGGGCTGCTCGTCGTGCCCTCCGGCCAACGCCAATCTCATCAAGATCAGCAACCGGAAGAATGTTCTCGCGCTGAGCTTCTCCGTTACCTATTGGGATTACCTCGGCTGGAAGGACACCTACGGGAAGCCGGAATTCACCGAACGTCAGGTCACTTATGAACCGGCCTTGAGGCAGCCCGGCCCCTATACCCCCCAGATGGTCTTCAACGGCACGGCAACGGCCGTCGGGAACAGTCTTCCCGAAGTCGAATCCTTGCTGGCGGAAACGCCTTCGCTGAATGGCCCAGCGCTGGCCTTTAGCAATGACCATATCGAAGTCGGCGCCGGCTCTGCAGCCGGGAACGCTGACGTCTGGCTGGTCCGCTACGATCCGCGGATCGAAGACGTGCCGGTTGCGCGAGGGGAAAATAGCGGCGCGACATTGCAGCACACACATGTCGTCCGGCGCCTGGCCCGGCTTGGCACCTGGGATGGAAGTAAAACCTCGTTCTCCTTGCCCCAGGCCAATAAGGACTTGAAGACAGCGGTACTAATACAACGAGCGAATGGAGGGGAGATCCTCTCCGCCATCACCGACTGATCGAGAGCCATTACTTCGCAATCAACCCAAAACCGGCCTGAACACGTCAGGCCGGAGCCACACGCGAAGTCGTTGGAGCAAGCCGAGACCGAAGCTGCCGCTAGTCCTTGACTTCGGCGGCAGTCAGTTTGTCTTGCGTCCTCGTCTCGAAATCGCTGGCATCGTGGCGTTCGCGCAGTTGTTCGGACGGATGGCCCGTGATGCGATTGACCATGCGGCCACGCTTGACGGCAGGACGCGCGTAGATTTGCTCGGCCCAGCGCTGAACGTTCTTGTAATCCTGCACCTGCAGGAATTCGCCCGCACCGTATTGCCATCCCTTGGCGAGACCGCCATACCATGGCCAGATGGCAATATCGGCAATCGTGTAATCGCTGCCGGCGATGTACTCGCTTTCGGCCAAACGACGATCGAGAACATCGAGTTGGCGCTTTACCTCCATGGCAAATCGGTCGATCGCATATTCGATCTTGGTCGGCGCATAGGCATAGAAATGCCCGAAGCCGCCGCCGAGATAGGGCGCGCTGCCCATCTGCCAGAACAGCCATGAGAGGCATTCGGCGCGAGCTGGTTGCTCGCTCGGCAGAAAGACGCCGAACTTCTCGGCGAGATACATCAAAATCGAGGCCGATTCGAAAACACGGACCGGCTTTTCGCCGCTGCGGTCGAGCAGGGCCGGGATCTTCGAATTGGGATTGATGTCAACGAAACCGCTGGCGAATTGATCGCCATCGCCGATCTTGATCAGCCAGGCGTCATATTCGGCACCGCTGTGGCCGAGTGCCAGCAGCTCTTCTAGCATGATGGTCACCTTCACACCGTTCGGGGTTCCGAGCGAATAGAGCTGAAGGGGATGGCGGCCGACCGGCAGTTCCTTTTCATGCGTCGCACCTGCGATCGGCCGGTTGATGCTTGCGAAAGCGCCGCCGCTCGGCTTGTTCCAGGTCCAGATCTTTGGAGGATTGTATTCCGCTGCCTCTGACATCTCGTTCTCCATTATCGACCGCTCCTGCTCATGCCGCGGGCGGATAGTTCGACGGGAAAAGCGCACGCTTGGTTTCTTCGTCGTTGACGCGCTTGAAGGAATGATCCTGGCCGACCTGCCTGGCGCGGGAAACGGCGGGACGCGCATCGACCGTGTCGAAGAGCCGCTTCAGGTTCGGATATCCGGCCAGCGGATCCTCGAGCCCCTTGAGGACGCGCGAGGCACGATCGAGCCATCCCCACGCTGACATGTCGGCAATGGTGTAACTGTCTCCAACGATGAAATCGCGACCCTCGAGATGATCGTTGAGGACCTGATAGTGCCGCTCGGCCTCACGGCGATAGCGGTTGACGGCATAGTCCAGGCCTTCCGGCGCCGCGTGCTGAAAATGCACGGCCTGGCCTGAGAATGGCCCCAGGCCGGACGCGAGAAACAGCAGCCATGAGAGAAGCTCGGGCCGATCTTCGGGCGAGCCAAGAAACTCGCCGGTTTTCTCGGCAAGATAGAGCAGGATGGCGCTGGAATCGAAGACGCGAGCCTCTTTTCCGCCAGGACCGTCCGTGTCGACGATCGCCGGTACCTTGCCATTCGGGTTGATGGCGCGGAACACCGGCATATGCTGCTCACCCTTGCTGGTGTCGATGGGGATTGTCTCGTAAGGCAGTCCTGTCTCTTCCAGGAAGAGGGCAACTTTTGCGGGATTGGGTGTCGGATGAAAATAAAAGCGGATCATGAGGGCTCCGTCGGGAATGGTGGTCAAAGCGCGGTGCTGACGCATCCGGAGCCGGACCTCGCCCGGCTCCGGATCGATTTCTGTCAGCCGGGAAGGCGGTCGGCGAGGACTTCCGGCTGCTTAATGTCGAGCGGCCCCTCAAAGAGTTCGTCATAATTCGCCATCAGGGCGGCGGCGATCTGACCCTGGAGGTGGGCCTGGCGACCTTCTTCCCCATCGAAAGCATCGAAGATGCCGAACGTGGACTTGTCGAAGCGAACTGCAAACCATGCGACGGTGAGCGGTTCGTGGGCGAGCAGAGCCTGCGCGCTTCTGAGAAAATCTGCGACTTCCTCTTCCTTTCCGAGCTTCGCCTTCAATTGCACGAACAAAGCTACCTTGGTCATCATCATCTCCTCGGTTCTAGAGCGCTGAGTGGTCGCTGACCGCCTCTTCGAGCGCCGGCTTCATTGTCAGAAAACGTTCATCGATCGCGGCCGGATCATCCCTGTTGGCTGCGATCATTTTTGCGCGGGCCTCGCCGCCGCGGATCACCTCCAGGGAATCGCCTTCAATTCCTTCGATCAGCGCATTGGCAACCGCTTCGGGCGGCTCACGCGTGAATCCAAGTTCGGGGCCGGCCTTCGAGGACTGCATCATCGGGGTATCCGTCGCGCCCGGATAGAGCGTCAAGACGCCGACACTTTCGCCCTTCAGTTCCCGGCGCAGTGCCTCGCTGAACCGTGAGAGCCCCGCCTTAACCGCGGCGTAGGTCGCGTAGAACGGAGCACCGATCAACGCGATGCCGGAGGTGACGTTGACGACAAGCCCGTCGCCAGACGCGCGCAGGTAAGGGAGAGCGGCCCGCGTCAAGAGAATAGGAGCAACAAGGTCGACCTCGACCATCGTCCTTATTTCCGCCTCGGTCGTCTTCTCAAGACGACCGGCCCGCACGCCTCCTGCATTGTTAACGAGAACATCGAGCCCGCCAAGTGCCGCAATTGCCTGGTCCAGAGACCGGGACCGACCCTCCGGGGTAGCCACATCCGCCTGAACGCTGCTGATCGGCAACCCATTCTCCTGGAGATCCCTGACTGCCTGAGCCAGCCTCTCAGAGTTTCGCCCGGTAACGATGACCCGAGCTCCTTTCGCCAGCATGGCACGTGCAATGGCGAAGCCAATGCCACTGGAGCCACCGGTGATGAGAACACGCTTACCTTCGAGATTCATGGTTCTACCTCGCTTCTTCTTGAGGGCATCCTGCCTGCGCAGTTTCAGCTGCCCTTAGGGCCGCTACTATTTCTTCAGGTGCGAGACGCTTGCGGTAGTCCGCTTCGGCGTGTGCAAGCTGCACACGGCCATTGCGACCGATCACGAACGTTGCGGGTATCGGTAGCTCCCAGCTGTCATCTCCATTGATCGCTGCGAGATCGACGCCGAAAGAGGAATAAGCTGCCTTGAGATCTTCGGGGAGTGTGTAGACGAGGCCGAATTTCCGCGCGACACCATTGCCGGTATCGCTGAGGACGTCGAAAGTGAGATTATTCTTCTCGGCCATAGACAGTGAGCCATCCGGCTTTTGCGGCGAAATGGCGATGAGAGAGCCGCCGGCTTCCGCAATCGCGGACAGAGCATGCTCGTAGGCGGCGAGCTGAATGTTGCAGTACGGGCACCAAGCGCCACGATAGAAGGTGAGAACAACCGGACCACTGGCTAGTGTCTCCAGCAAGGAGAACGTTTCGCCCGTCACACCAGGCAAGGAGAATTCAGGAGCGAGATCACCAGGTTTGGGAACGCGATCGAACGGGAATCCAGAGGTGAGCTCCTCGATCTTCGCGTTCAAAAACGCTGCTGCGCCGGGAGGCGCGCTTGCCTCGAACTTCGCGTTGAAATCAGCAAGCTCCTGCTCAAGAGCCATATCGTCTGTCTCCCTCTATGTTGAACGCGGCCGCGCCGTCCAAAACGCGTGTGCCGGCCGGCATGCGATTGCGTTTTAAATCAATCGTTATAAAATGTATCGCAGAAAGTTCCCGGCTATTGCGGAGCCGTAATCACGTTATCGAGAGACAAACAGATGGCCCGGCCGAGAGAATTCGACGAAGAAAAAGTGCTGGAGCTCGCCGTGGAGCAGTTTTGGGAACGGGGATATGAAACAACCTCGATCCGGGATCTTGCCCAGGCCATGGGGCTGACGACGGCCAGCATCTACAACGCATTCGGCGACAAGCGGGCTGTTTATCGAAAAGCGCTGGATTTTTACGTCGAGCGGAGTTTTGGGGATCGTGTCGGGCGTTTCGAATCGAAACCCCCACGGGAAGCGATCAATGCCTTCTTTGGCGAAATCATCGAGCGATCCCTGGCCGACACAAAAAGGAAAGGCTGCATGCTCGTCAATTCGGCTCTTGAAGTGGCGCCGCATGACGAAGAGTTTCAGCGTGTCGTGGCCGGTGTACTTGTTCAAGTCGAAGCATTCTTTCTCCGCTGCGTAGAGAAAGGCCAAGAAGATGGATCGATCGGCAAACGTCAGCGCGCATCTGATTTGGCCGGTACACTCCTCGGAACCCTGCTTGGCATTCGCGTTCTGGCACGAACCCGTCCGGAAAAAGAGCTGCTCGAAGGGTTGATAAAGCCTGTGTTCGCACTCCTTAGGCCCGACGGCGCCAAGCAACTGGAACCTGCATGAGCATGAACGAGGGGCGCAGCATGCAAGCTATCCCGTCGGCTTGGCAGGAAATTTCTGCCCGCTCATGTAACGATTCGAGCCTTCTCTTCGAACTGGAGTATGTCGGATGAACAATTCGGCGCGCGAGAAAGAGTGGGCCTCCTGGATGCGATCAGCGATCGCCGGCGATGGACGCGCCTACCACAGATTGCTGACAGCCGTCACGCCCCATCTGCGCGTGATCGCTCGCAAACGCTGCGAGCAATTTGGTGCGCCCGCAAGTGAGGCTGAGGACGTGGTTCAGGAAGTATTGCTGGCTATTCATCTTAAACGGGGGACGTGGGATCCATCCCGGCCCCTGGGCCCGTGGATGGCTGCCCTGGTGCGGAACAAGTTGATCGACAGCCTGCGACGCAGAGGCAGGCAGGCCGCCGTTCCCCTTGAGGACGTGATTGCGACGCTGGAAAGCGATGACGGAGTAGGGGTGGCGGACCGGATGGACATTGAACAGATACTGAGCCGCCTGAAGGATCCTCAGCGGACGATCGTCCAATCGATTTCGATAGAAGGTTCGAGCGTCCGTGAGACGGCGGAGCGTCTGAAGATGACGGAAGTGGCCGTCCGTGTATCGCTCCACCGGGCGCTGAAGGCGCTGTCAGTCCTCTATTCGGAGCCACTGAAATGAAGACAGAAAATCTCATAGAATTGCTCGCACAGGACGCACCAGTCAGATCAAACCTCAGTCACATGCTCCAGCAGGCGAGCATCGCGGCCGTTCTGATCGTTGCGATTGCCTTTTTCTCGGCAATCGGTTTCCGCCATGATATAGACACTGCCCTGCAAACCGGCCGCTTCCTGTTCAAATTCGTCATCACGGTCGCTCTCGCGATCACCGGCAGCCTCGTCCTGTATCGTATCGGAAAGCCCGGAGTGCCCTTGCGCTGGTTGGGCTGGGCTTTGCTGATACCGTTGGCATTGGCTGTCGGTGCGGCAGTGTTCGAGCTTTCGGTTATGCCGCCTGAAACCTGGATGACACGGATGATTGGGCACAATTCCAGGCTCTGTCTGACGATCATTCCCTCTTTGTCGGTCGGTCCGCTCGCCTGTTTTCTTCTAGCGCTACGACATGGGGCACCGACACGTCCTGCGCTTGCCGGGGCCGTCGCGGGTTTGGCGGCAGCAGGGATCGCCGCCACGTTCTATGCCGCCAATTGCGACGACGACAGCCCGCTCTTCGTCCTCCTCTGGTACCCGATCGCCATTTCCGCCGTCACAGGAGTTGGCGCTTTGGCGGGCCAAAGGCTGTTGAGGTGGTAAATTCTGAAAGGTTGAACCCAACAAAAAAGCCAGCAGCAGGTCTGTAACGGGTTGAAGGGCCTGCCCAATCTGGACGACGAAAACGAGAAATCGCGACACGTAATCAGAAGATAATCGATGGCGGCGACTGCAGCAGCCAACTTGGCCTGGGAGGCATCATGACTACCAATCAAACCAACGAGCAATCGCTTGCAAGCTTCTGGATGCCGTTCACGGCCAATCGTCAGTTCAAGGCCGCACCTCGGATGCTTGCCTCCGCGAAGGGCATGTTTTTCGAAGACCGCGACGGCCGCAAGATCCTGGATGGCACCGCTGGTCTCTGGTGCGTGAATGCCGGACACGGTCGCGAGCGGATCGCAGATGCGGTCCATCGACAACTTCTGGATCTCGACTTCGCTCCGACCTTCCAGATGGGGCATCCGATCGCTTTCGAATTCGCCGAGCGGCTGAGCGAAATTGCCCCTGCCGGTCTCGACCGGGTGTTCTTCACAAGCTCCGGCTCTGAATCGGTCGAGACAGCTCTGAAGATTGCGATCGCTTATCAACGTGCGATCGGACAGGGAACGCGAACGCGCCTGATTGGTCGGGAACGCGGCTATCACGGCGTCGGGTTCGGCGGCTTGTCGGTCGGCGGCATCGTCAACAATCGCCGCATCTATCCTCTTTTGCCCGGCGCCGATCATCTGCGGCATACCCATGATCTTGAGCGCAATGCGTTTTCCCGTGGCCAGCCTGAATACGGAGCCGAACTCGCCGATGATCTCGAACGGTTGGTGGCGTTGCATGGAGCCGAGACAATCGCCGCCGTCATCGTCGAACCTGTCGCTGGATCGACCGGCGTGCTGATCCCTCCTGTCGGCTATCTGGACCGGCTACAGACGATCGCTCGTAAACACGGCATCCTGCTGATCCTCGACGAAGTGATCACCGGCTTTGGCCGGCTCGGGACGCCATTTGCAACGGAATATTTTGGCATTGAGCCCGACCTTGTCAGCACCGCCAAAGGCCTCACAAACGGAACGGTGCCAATGGGAGCTGTTTTCGCCAGCCGTCAGGTTCACGACGCACTGATGACCGGTCCTGAGCAGGTCATCGAGCTTTTCCATGGCTATACCTATTCCGGCCATCCTGTCGCATGCGCCGCGGGGCTGGCGACCCTCGACATTTATCAGGAGGAGGGACTGCTCACCCGAGCCGCCAGCATCGCCAGAGAATGGCAAGCCGCCATCCACGGTTTGGGAGACGTTCCGAACGTCATCGACATCAGAACGATCGGCCTGATTGCGGGCATCGAGTTGCAGCCCAGAGAAGGCGCGGTTGGCGCTCGTGCATATGACGCATTCGTCAAGGCTTTCGAGCAAGGCCTGCTCATCAGGGTGACCGGCGATATCATTGCCCTTTCCCCGCCCTTGATTGCGGATGGCAGGCAAATCGATCAGATCGTAACCACGCTAAGGCGTGTGCTCCAGTTGATTGCGTGACGAAAGCCGGCTGAGAGACGCAACGCTTGATGCTTCGACGAGAGAACATCATATGAGCAATCGTAGGCTTCGATGAGTGACGGGTCTGCTTGATTATTGAGTAGGATTGGCAGCGTGAAAACAGAAGACCTGATAACCTTGATAGCGCAGGACACGCGCCAACCCGTCAATCTTACCTCCGTGCTGTCGGGCGCCGTAGTGGCGGGGTCATTGGTTTCCGGCCTTGCTTTCTTTCTGACGCTGGGATTTCGACATGACATCGGTCAGGCGATCGAGACGGTGCGGTTTGGTTTTAAGTTCGTTGTCACCCTCTCCCTTTTTGCCGCCGCGCTATCTCTGACTGGGCTCATCATTCGACCGGGCAGCGACATCGGGTGGAGACGGTGGCTGCTGTTGATCGCGCCAGTTCTTCTACTTGCAGCAACCGCCCTGGAATTGTTCGTCACGCCGTCCAATGTCTGGCTGGATAAAGTGATTGGCCATAACGCATTGCATTGCCTGACGATCATACCGGCGCTATCGGCGTTTCCTGGCACATTCCTCTTCCTCGCCATGCGGCAGGGCGCACCGGAAAACCCAGGTCTTGCCGGTGCGCTCGCGGGTCTCGTGTCAGTCGGGATCGCTGCGACACTCTATGCGACCAACTGTTTCGACGACAGTCCGCTATTCGTTGCGACCTGGTATCCTCTGGCAACGCTTATCGTCGTCACGGCCAGTTATTTTGCCGGTAGACGCTTTTTGCGTTGGTAGGATTCCTTATGCCGTACGCCGCCTTTAAACGTGGATTCGGGTACTCGACGGAGTAGTGGTTTCAATTTGGTACGAAGCGCTTATGCACCACCGCACTCTGGCTAGCATAAGACAGAGCGCAGCCTAGGCACCGCAAAATCAAGGAACGTCCTGAGCTTCAGCGGCAGCACGCCCTGCGACAGATAAACGATATGAACCGGGGAAGGCGGCCGTTCAAAGTCTTCCAGCAGCGCCACGAGTTGGCCCTCACCGACGGCGCGTTTCGCCTGGTATGAGAGCGTCTGCGTTATACCGAGACCGGAGACCGCCGCATCCACGGCGGCTTCTGCGGTGTTGACGGCAAGCCGTGGCTGGATAGGCGTAGAAACATCCTTGCTGTTCTCACGAAAGATCCAAGAGTGGGCCGGTGTCACCCCCTCGAAGGAAATGCATGAGTGATCAATAAGCTGACGGGGATGAAGGGGCGTGCCACGTCGCCGCAGGTAATCGGGACTGGCATATGCCGTCCGCCTCACAGCGCCAAGGCGAGTAGCAATCAGGCGTCACGACACGAAAGTGGCGAATCTGTCCGACTTTTAAGAACGTATCCGGAACTCAGGTTGGTTTGACCGTGGATGTCGTTGCTTTTTCGGCCTTGAGAGCTTCGTAGAGGGCGGTTTTCCCG
>JAEXHR010000307.1 GCA_023449855.1 Pseudomonadota bacterium
GATGGAGCGCAGCGCAATCCGGGGGCCGGCGATTTGAGGATGCTCTGATTCCCGGATTACGCTTCGCTCCATCCGGGCTACAGTCGAGCCTTACTCCCCATACCTCCCCAGCCGCTCCAGATCGATCACGGTCACACCGCCATATTCGAGCCGGAGCAGGCCCTCCTTCTCCAGCGTCTGCAGGCATTGATTGGCCTTCTGGCGCGAGATGCCGGAAATCGACCCCAACTCCTCCTGCGTGATCTCCAGATGCCGGTTGGCATCGCGATACAGGATCGGATTGAACAGCGAGGCGATGCACCGCGCGAGGCGCCCGGTGGCATCGAGCATCCGGCCATATTCGGTGAGCGCGATGAACTGGCCGAGACGCTCGTTCAGCAACGACACCAGAAAGCGGTTGAAGCCGACGCTGTTCTCGAACAGCCAAAAGAACGTCGTCCGGTCCATCAGCGCGACGCGTGAATCGCGCATCGCCACGATGTCGTAGCGGCGCGGCTCGTTCTTCAGCACGCTGCCCTCGCCGAACCACGCACCTGCCGTGAGGCCGGTGATGCTGACCTCCTTGCCGCTGCGCGAGATGGTGCCGATCTTGACCAGGCCCGACACCACGCCTGTCCAGTACTCGAACACGTCGCCGCGCATGGAGATGAATTCGTTTGCCTTGAACGATCTCTCCACAATACCGGCGCGCGCGACCTCGATCTCGCGTTCGGTGAGATCGCGAGACCAGGCCGCAATCCTCTTCAATTGGTCCGCAGCAATCATGCCACCGCCGCTTCATTCGCTTGTTGCGACGCAACAATACATGCCACGCGACAAAATGCCGGGCCAATTGTCCGGCGCGAGACATTTCTCGGTCACGGTTTAACGTAGGGAGGATCACCGCGGAAGGTTCATTAGTCGAATGGCCTGCGACGGCCCAGCGATATAAGCTCCGGGCGTTACCGTGGACGGGATAAAGAGCGCGTCAAGCGCCGTATCTGGGAGGGCATGCGTGACGGTTGCTTTGGAAGTACGCGGGGTATCGCTGCGCTTCGGTGGTGTGCGTGCGCTCACGGATGTGAGTTTCGCCGTCAATCAGGGCGAGCTGTTTTCCATCATCGGCCCCAACGGCGCCGGCAAGACCTCCATCGTCAATTGCATCTCCGGCCGCTACCGGCCGACCGAAGGCCAGCTGTTCTATGCAGGCCGCGAGATCACCAATCTCAACACCAATGCCCGGCCACGCATCGGCATCGGCCGCACTTTCCAGAACCTCGCGCTGTTCCACCATATGAGTGTGCTCGACAACATCATGGTCGGCCGCCATCACCTCCTGAAAAACAACTTCCTCACCGGCTCGCTCTACTGGCTCACCGGCGCGCGCAAGGAAGAGCTGGAGCATCGCCGCAAGGTGGAGGAAATCATCGATTTCCTCGACCTGCAGAGCGTGCGCAAGGCGACCGCCGGCACCCTTCCCTACGGCCTGCGCAAGCGCGTCGAACTCGCCCGCGCAATGGCGCTGGAGCCGAACCTCATTCTCCTCGACGAGCCGATGGCCGGCATGAATTTCGAGGAGAAGGAAGACATGGCCCGCTACATCGTCGATCTCAACGAAGAGTTCGGCATGACCGTGATGATGATCGAACACGACATGGGCGTGGTGATGGACATCTCCCACCGTGTGATGGTGCTCGATTTCGGCCGCAAGATCGCCGAGGGTGACCCAGGCGCCGTGCTCGCCGATCCGCATGTGAAGCGGGCCTATCTCGGCGAGGAAGACGAGGCGCTGGCCGATCCGGATGACGCGCATGTCCAGGCGGAGAGCGCCGCATGATGGATTATGCCGGCCGCGTCAAACAGGCGGACACCTATCCGAAACTGCTGCGCCTCAACGCCCGGGAGCACGGCAGCAAGATCGCGCTGCGCGAAAAGGATTTCGGGCTGTGGCGCGAATTCACCTGGAATGACTATCACAACAGGGTGAAGGACTTTGCGCTCGGCATGATCGAGCTCGGCATCGGCACAGGCGATGTCGTCGGGATCATCGGCGATAACCGACCGGACTGGGTCTCTGCCGAGATTGCGGCGCATGCGGTTCGCGGCATGAGCCTCGGCCTTTATCGCGACGTGCTGGATGAGGAAGCCGCCTATCTCCTCAACTACGGCGAGGCGAAGATCGTGTTCGCCGAGGATGAGGAGCAGGTCGACAAGCTGCTCACCCTCGCCGACCGTGTCCCCGCGCTGAAGCACATCATCTATTCCGATCCGCGCGGCATGCGGAAATACGACGATCCGCGCTTGCTGGAGGCGGACAAGCTGGCGCAGATGGGGCGTGATCGCGCGTCACGCGAGCCCGAACTCTACGACCGGATGGTCGACGCCACGCGCGGCGAGGATGTCGCGATCCTCTGCACCACATCCGGCACGACGTCGAACCCCAAGCTTGCCATGCTCGCCGCCGGCCGCGTGCTCGGCCATTGTGCGGTGTATCTGTCGTTCGATCCCAAGGGACCGGATGACGAATATGTCTCGGTACTGCCGCTGCCCTGGATCATGGAACAGGTCTATGCGCTCGGCAAAGGCCTGCTGTCGCGGATGAAGGTCAACTTCGTCGAGCAGCAGGACACGCTGATGAACGATTTCCGCGAGATCGCACCGACCTTCGTGCTGTTCGCGCCGCGTGTCTGGGAAGGCATCGCCGCGGATGTCCGCGCCCGCGTGATGGATGCGTCGCCGCTGAAACAAAGCCTGTACGAGCTCGGCATGAAGACTGGGCTTTCCGCGCTGGCGGAGGGCAAGCGCTCTGCCGTCGCCGATGCACTGCTCTTCCGCGCCTTGCGCGATCGTCTTGGCTTTACCCGCCTGCGCTCGGCCGCCACCGGCGGCGCGGCGCTCGGGCCAGACACGTTCAAATTCTTCCGCGCCATGGGCGTGCCGCTGCGCACCCTCTATGGCCAGACCGAAACGCTTGGCGCCTTCACGCTGCATGCTCCTGATGCCGTCGATCCCGACACCACCGGAATCGCCATGGGTAACGACATCGCCATCGAGGTCCGCGATCCCGACAGTCAGGGCGTCGGCGAGATCGTGGTGAAACACCCGAACATGTTCCTCGGCTATTACAAGAACGAGGAAGCCTCCGCAGCCGACATGCGCGACGGCTGGATGCATTCGGGCGATGCCGGTTATTTCAACGAGGCCAAGCAACTGGTCGTCATCGATCGCATCAAGGACTTGGCCGAGACCGCCCGCGGCGAGCGCTTCTCGCCGCAATATATCGAGAACAAGCTGAAATTCTCGCCTTATGTGGCAGAGACCGTCGTGCTCGGCGCGGGCCGCGATGCGTTAGCTGCGATGATCTGCATCCGCTATTCGATCATCTCGAAATGGGCGGAGAAGAATCGGCTGTCGTTCACGACCTATACGGATTTGTCGTCGCGGCCCGAAGTCTATGCGCTGCTGCAGAAGGAAGTCGAGACAGTCAATGCCACGCTGCCACCGGCGCAGCGCATCTCGCGCTTCCTGCTGCTCTACAAGGAGCTCGATGCGGATGACGGCGAGTTGACACGTACGCGAAAGGTCCGCCGGAACGTGATCAATGAAAAATATGCCGACATCATTGACGGAATCTATGGCGGCCGGAGCGAGATTCCGGTGGATACGACAATCCGGTTCCAGGATGGGACATCGCAGCGGATCCGCACGAAGCTGAAGGTGGTGGATATGGGGAGCAGCGCGCGGATGGAGGCAGCAGAATGAACACCGCCTTCCTCATCCAGCTTCTCGTCAATGGTCTCGTAGTCGGCACGCTGTATGGCGTGGTCGCGATGTCGTTCGTGCTGATCTACAAGGCCACCCAGGTCGTCAATTTCGCGCAGGGCGAATTGCTGCTGATCGGCGCCTGGGTGTGCTGGACGCTTCTGACCAGATATCAGGTGCCGTTCTGGCTGGGCATGCCGATGACTCTGGTGTTCATGTTCGCCTTCGGCATTCTCGTCCAGGTCGTGATCCTGCGGCCGCTGATTGGCGAGCCGATCATCTCCGTCATCATGGTGACCATCGCGCTGTCCGCCGTGTTCCAGGCGGCGCTGAAATGGATCTATGGCGTCAATCCGCAGCCCTTCCCCCGCGTCTTCACCAGCCAGGCGGTGAGCATCGGCAGCCTGCAGATCCAGACTGTCTATGTGATGAGCCTCGTTGTCTCGCTGCTGATGATGATCGGCATGGCCTGGTTCTTCAAGGTTTCCAAATGGGGCCTCGCGATGCGCGCCACCGCCTTCAACCAGCAGGTGGCACAATCGCTCGGCATTTCCGTCAAGACCGTTTTCGCCATGGCCTGGGCGATCTCCGCCATGGTCTCTGCGGTCGCCGGCGTGGTCGTTGCCGTCGTCAATGGCGTGTCATCCGGCCTGTCAATCTATGGCATCAAGGTGTTTCCGGCGGTGATCCTCGGCGGCCTCGATTCCATCGCCGGTGCAGTGGTCGGCGGCATCATCATTGGTCTGCTGGAAAACTTCGCACAATTCATCGACAGCGAGTATCTGCACTGGGGCAATCTCTACGAGATCGCACCTTTCTACGTGCTGATCATCATTCTCATGATCAAGCCTTATGGCCTGTTCGGCACCAGAGACATCGAGCGCGTGTAAGTCATGGCAAATTCAACGCTCCTCCCCGCCGGCGACTTCCGCACCTCCTATGCGGCGGACACCACGATCTTCCCAACCACCACGAGCCGCAATTTCGCGATCATCGGCATTGCCATCACCTGCCTCGCGCCACTGGTGTTCAGCGAATACTGGCTGGCGATCCTGATCCAGATCGGCATCTTCGGCATCGCAGCGCTGGGGCTGAATATCCTGGTCGGTTTCACCGGCCAGATCTCCATCGGCCACGCCGCCTTCTTCCTGCTCGGCGCCTTCACCTCGGCCTATATTTCCAACAAGACGTCGATCCCGGTGTTTTTCGCGATCCCGCTGGCGGGTGTCGTCACCGCCATAGTCGGCCTGATCTTCGGCATTCCCGCCGCGCGACTGAAGGGGCTATATCTCGTCATCGCCACCCTCGCCGCCCAATATATCCTGATCGACTTTTTCTCGCGCGCCGAATGGTTCTCCGGCGGATCGGTGCCGGCGATGGCGGAGCCGTTCTCGATCTTCGGCTATGTGCTGCGCGGCGACCGACAGTATTTCTACGTCGTGCTTGCCTATGTCGTTGTCAGCTATCTGCTGGTTACCAATCTGATGCGCACGCGCGATGGCCGCGCGCTGGTGGCGGTGCGCGACCATTATCTCTCCGCCGAGATCATGGGCATCAACCTCACCAAATATCGCACATTGTCCTTCGGACTCGCGGCCTTCTTCGCAGGTATCGCGGGCGCGCTCTATGCGCACTATCAACTCGTCGTCTCCAACGAGGGGTTCGGCATCGAGCGCTCGATCCTGTTTCTCGCGATGGTCATCATCGGCGGCACCGGATCGATCATGGGCACGCTGATGGGCACAGCCTTCGTGGTGCTGGTGCCGGAGGCGATGGAATGGATCAGCATGGAGCTGAAGGGCGGCGTCATCGACAAGGCGCTGGCGCTCAACAACAACCTCACCTTTTTGCGCGAGATCGCCATCGGCGTCATCATCATCGCGTTCCTGGTGTTCGAGCCGGACGGGCTTGCGCATCGCTGGCGCCAGATCAAGGCCTATTGGAAACTCTACCCGTTCTCGCATTGAGAACGGGAGACTGCTCAAGACGATAAAACATAAAACGCTGGGAGAATGCTCATGACGATGAAATCATTACTGACTTCCGCATCGCTCGCCCTCTTGATCGCGGGCGCCTCGGCATCCGCGCAGGCGCAGATCGCCGTCGGCCATCTCGCTGATTATTCCGGCGGTACGTCCGACGTCGGCACGCCCTATGGACAGGGCGTTGTCGACACTTTTGCCTGGATCAACAAGAATGGCGGCATCGGCGGCAAGCAGGTCAATCTCGACAGCAACGACTACGGCTATCAGGTGCCGCGCGCCATCGCGCTGTACAAGAAGTGGTCGGGCGGCGAGAAGGTCTCGGCCATCATGGGCTGGGGCACCGCGGATACCGAAGCGCTTACCGGCTTCCTCGCGCAGGACAAGATCCCGGATATCTCCGGCTCCTACTCCGCAGCGCTGACCGACCCGACCGGCGCCGGCGGCAAGGCGAAGCCTGCGCCGTATAATTTCTTCTATGGCCCGAGCTATTCGGACGCTGTGCGCGCAGAACTCACCTGGGCGGCGGAAGACTGGAAGGCCAAGGGCAAATCCGGCAAGCCGAAATATGTCCATATGGGCGCCAACCATCCCTATCCCAACGCGCCGAAGGCTGCGGGCGAGGCCATTGCCGCCGAACTCGGCTTCGAGGTTCTGCCGCCGCTGGTCTTCGCGCTCTCTCCCGGCGACTACAGCGCGCAGTGCCTGAGCCTGAAGAGCTCGGGCGCAAACTATGCCTATCTCGGCAATACGGCCGCTTCCAATATCTCTGTCATGAAGGCCTGCAAGGCGGCCGGCGTCGATATCCAGTTCATGAGCAATGTCTGGGGCATGGATGAGAACGCAGCCAAGGCGGCCGGCGATGCCGCCGATGGCGTGATCTTCCCGCTGCGTACGGCGGTGGGCTGGGGCGGCAATGCGCCGGGCATGAAGACGGTGCAGGATATCTCCAAGATTTCCGATCCCTCGGGCAAGATCTATCGCCCGGTGCATTACATCGCCGCTGTCTGCACCTCGCTCTACATGAAGGAAGCGATCGAATGGGCTGCGAAGAACGGCGGCACATCGGGTGAGAATGTCGCCAAGGGCTTCTATCAGAAGAAGGACTGGGTGCCGGCCGGCATGGAAGGCGTCTGCAATCCCTCGACCTGGACCGACAAGGACCATCGCCCAACCACCAAGGTCGATCTGTATCGCTCCAAGATTTCGGGCGCGACCGATGGCGACCTGAACGACCTGATGGCCAAGGGCACGATCAAGCTGGAGAAGGTGAAGACCGTCGAGCTGCCGCGCAAGCCGGAATGGCATGGCTGGTAGTTTGAACTGAGACGTCGGTGATCTCCCTCCCCCAAGCGGCGATAGCCGCGCAGTGGGGAGGGTCCCCCGATAGGCGGGGGTGGGGTGTCTCCCCAAACTCCGACGTCACGTGGGGTACCCCACCCGTCCGGCCCGAGAAGGCCGGCCACCCTCCCCACTGCGCGCAGCTTCGCTACGCTGGAGAGAGGGACAGATAGAGCCGCGAACAGGAGTTGCTGATTTGCAGACTACACTCCAACCTGAAGCCAGGGTCACACCTGCCACAACCACATCCCCCCTCCTCGATGTCCGCAACATCGAGGTCGTCTATGACGACGTCATCCTCGTGCTGCGCGGCCTCAGCATGGAAGTGCCGAAGGGCGCCATCGTCGCGCTTCTCGGCGCCAACGGCGCCGGCAAATCGACGACGCTGAAAGCCATCTCCGGCCTGCTCAAGACCGAGGACGGCGAAGTCACGCGCGGCGAGATCATGTTCGATGGCGAGCGCATCGACGGCACCGATCCCGACAAGATCGTCCGCCGCGGTATCTTCCAGGTGATGGAAGGACGCCGCATCGTCGCCGACATGACATGCCAGGAGAATCTCCGTCTCGGCGCCTTCACGCGGCGCGATGGTGAGGTCTCCAGCGACATCGACATGGTCTACGACTACTTCCCGCGGCTGAAGGAACGCACCGGCCTCGCCGGCTATCTCTCCGGCGGCGAACAGCAGATGCTGGCGATCGGCCGCGCGCTGATGGCGCGGCCGAAGATGATCCTGATGGACGAGCCGTCGATGGGTCTGTCGCCGCTGCTGGTGAAGGAGGTTTTCGCCATCATCCAGAAGATCAACCGCGATCTCGGCGTCACCATCCTGCTGGTCGAGCAGAATGCGCGCGCCGCGCTCTCGGTGGCGAGCCACGGCTACATCATGGAACAGGGCAAGGTGGTGCTCGACGGCACCGCGGATGAATTGCGCGACAATGAGGACGTGAAGGAGTTCTATCTCGGCGGCGCCGGCGACCAGCGCAAGAGCTTCAAGAATCTCAAGAGCTTCAAACGGCGCAAACGGTGGCTCTAGTTCTGGACAACCTGCTCGCGACAAACAGGCCCGGCGCAGACCAACCCGGTCTTGCGTGCCAGGATCGCGCGTACACGGCGCGACACCAGGAACACGATTGTCGCCACGCTGATGGCGGCCACGACGATCAGCGCGCGCTTGAGGGACGAGCCTTCATCCAGCAGCAGCGCGCGGCCGGAGGCGCCGAGATAGGTGTAGAACACCAGCTGCGGCATCGTGCAGATGGTGGTGATCACGGCATAGGGCAACAGACCGATCTTGGTGAGGCCGAACAGATAGTTCTGCGCCGAATTCGGCATCGGACCGAAGAAGCGCATCAAGGCCATGATGCGCCAGCCTTCGTCGTTCACCGCCTGGGCAATCACGCGCCAGGTCGCGCGTTTGTCGATCTGACGCTCGACCCAGTCGCGCAGGACATGGCGCGCCAGCAGGCAGGCGAGCACCGACGCGACGGCGGCGACCGGAAGAATGATGACCAGCGATGACAGACCGAATGCGGCACCCGCTCCGATGACGACGAAGGTGCGGGGAACCGGCAGGAACGAGGACGCAACGACCAGCGCCGCCAGGACGCCCGCTGCAGGGAGATCAAGCTGGCCCCAGCTTTCGAGCCATTGGACGATACGTTCTGACGACATGATTTCCCCGTAGCACGCCAGCACAGGCCGAGGAACGACCGCAACGTCGCAACCACCAGGACATAGCAGATGCTCCACTTCGACAGCCTCGAGAATTGCGACCCGTCGCACCGCCATACCAATTTGTTCTCGCGGCTGCCCGAGGCGCTGCGCCACGCAATGCAGGCGCCTGCCTATAAGGAACATCTCAAGGGCATCAATCCTGCCGCCATCGTAAGCCCGGCGATGCTGGCGGAGCTGCCGGTGCTGCGAAAATCGGACCTGCCCGCCCTGCACAAGGCCAGACCGCCCTTCGGCGGCTTCGTGGCGGCCCAGCCGGGCTCGTTCGGCCGGCTGTTCACCTCCCCCGGCCCGATTTTCGAGCCGGAATCGAAACATGCCGACCCCTGGCACGGTGCCCGCGCGCTGCATGCCGCCGGGTTCCAGCCGGGCGATACCGTCCTCAACACCTTCAGCTATCACCTGACCCCGGGCGGCTTCATCTTCGACGGCGCCGCCCGGGCGCTCGGCTGCGCCGTGATCCCCGCCGGGCCGGGCAATACCGACCTGCAGCTTGAGCTGATCGAAGCCTATCGGCCAGCGGCCTATACCGGCACCCCGGACTTCCTCAAGATACTCCTGGACGCCGCAGAGAAGGCCCAGCGCGACGTTTCCTCGATCAAGCGGGCGCTGGTGTCCGGCGCGGCCTTCCCGCCCTCCCTGCAGGCCGAAATCAAGGCGCGGGGCATCGACGCCTATCAGGCCTATGCCACCGCCGATCTCGGCTTCATCGCCTATGAAAGCCCGGCCCGGGATGGGTTGATCGTCAACGAGGACCTGATTCTCGAAATCGTCACGCCCGGCACCGGCGATCCCGTGGCCGCCGGCGATGTCGGCGAGATCGTCGTCACCTCACTGGACCCGCATCATCCCTGGATCCGGCTGGCGCTGGGAGACCTCACCGCCGCCTTGCCGGGCCACAGCGCCTGCGGACGGACCAATATGCGGATCAAGGGCTGGATGGGCCGGGCGGATCAGGCCACCAAGGTGAAAGGAATGTTTGTGCGCCCCGAGCAGATCGCCGAGATCGGCAAGCGGCATCCGGAACTCGGCCGCCTCCGGCTGGTCGTCTCCCGCGACGGCGAGAGCGACGCCATGGTGCTGAAAGCCGAGGCGAGCCGCGACAGCGGGCTGCAGGAGGCCGTCACCGCTACCCTGCGGGCGGTCAGCAAGCTCGGCGGGACGGTGGAACTGGTTTCTCCAGGCTCCCTGCCCAATGACGGGAAGGTGATCGCCGACGAGCGCGGCGGCTAGCGAGGCTGCTTCATCTGCGATGAAGCGGCCTCCAGCCGTTTTCTCCATTGTCGCATGATCTTATCCGAAAACCGGCACCACTTTTCGGGATCATGCGATCGCGCGGAGCAGCCCTGCTCCCGGAAAAAGCCCGGACTTCGCAATCCGATCCTGCTATGCAGCGACCGAGTTCCGAAGATCGCGACCAAACTGGATGCTGAAACTGCTGCAAACGGCCGAAGCCTGGCTGCGTCACCCGACGGTGACCAAAATGATCAGCTTCGGCGTGATCGGCGTCGCCAATGCGGCCATCGATTTCGGCGTCTTCAGCATCGCCTATCAGGCGCTGAATGTTCCGATCGTGCCGGCCAATGTGGCAGCCTGGATGGTCGCGGTGTCCTGCTCCTACATCATGAACACCATGATCACGTTCCGGGCGGAGTCCGGCCGGGTGCTCCGCTGGAAGGATTACTTCGTTTTTGCAGCGTCGGGCTTTCTCGGCATGATCGCCAATACGGCGACGCTGCTGGTGCTCTCGACAATCATGCCGGTCTATGCCGCCAAGATTTGCGCCATCTTCACGGCCTTCGTCGTGAATTTCGCCATGTCACATTTCGTCGTCTTTCGTGCGAAGCCGCGCAACTGAGCAGCCTCGCCGCGACCATCGGTCTTAACGCTTTCTCAAGGTTCTGGCTGACAGGCACTTAAATACCTGCAATGTGTTCGCGGCATGAAAGTCGGTCTCGCGGCGAACGAGAGCGACCGCCAATCGCCGGTTCACGCCTGTCGGCACGGATTCCGCACAATGACCTTTTGGCCTTCCCGTTATTTCAGATACGGCATGGAGCGTTTCGGCGTCGTGCGCGACATCCTCACGCATCCGCTCACCGGCGACAGCAAAGCGAAGACGCTGTTCGACTATGTGAGCTGGAACTTCGCGCGCAGGACGATGAACCACAAAGTGGTAATGCAGCTGCCGAACGATCTGCAGATCATCGTGCCGAACCAGAGCAATTTCGCCACCGGTCTGTATCTCCACCAGCTCTACGATTTCCGCAATATGGGCTTCTTCTGCCACTTCCTGCGCGCGGAGGATCTGTTGCTCGACATCGGCGCCAATGTCGGCGTCTATGGCCTCCTTTCGGCCAAGAGCACGGGCTGCCGCGTGATCGCCTGCGAGCCGGCACCCGATACGTTCCGCACGCTGTCGGACAATGTGCGCCTCAACCAGCTCGACGACCACATCGAGCTGCACAACGCTGCCGTGGGCGATGCCGAGGGCACGCTGACGCTCTCGGTCGGCCAGCACGGCCTCAACCATGTGGTGCAAGGCGGCGGCACGACGGTGCCGCAGCGCCGCCTCGACGACATCGCCGGCGGCCGCGCACCGCGCGCACTCAAGCTCGATGTCGAAGGCTATGAGATGCATGTGCTGCGCGGCGCCCCGCGCATCCTCGCCAATCCCGAGTTCAAGGTGGTGATGGTAGAGATCAATGGCCTGATCGAACGCTACGGCGAGACCGTGGATGGCATCCGCGCCCATCTGCGCAACCACGGCTTCGCACCGGTCGCTTACGATCCGGCGACGCGCAGGCTCGATCCCGGCGGGCAACTCGACGAGATGTTCGTGCGCGATCTCGATTTCGTCGGCCAGCGCGTCCGCAACGCGCCGGCCTTCGAACTGCTCGGAAAGACCTACTGAGCGTCCGGCCCGAGCACGCGATCGGCTTCGGCGACCGCGCAGAGGATGTGATAGAACGACGAGGCCGGGATCGTATCCACCAGCGAACGGCCCTCGGCGTCGAACTGGTCGTACCAGCCGCCTTTGACCGGATGCTGCAGATAATGCTTGTCCAGGCGGACAAGCGCCGCGCGAGCCTCATCGGCCGCGCCCGCGACGCCGGACTCGGCCTGGGCCAGCCAGGCCTTCACGATCTCCGTCTGCGGCCACAGGCGCCGCGTCGACTTGACGATATTCCCCTGGGCGTCGCCCTCATCGATCAGGCAACCGCTGGCATCGCGGTAGCGCAGAGCCGTTTCCAATAGCACCGCGCGATGTTTCCCGGTCGGACAACCGGTGATGCGCTCGAACTGCTTGAGCAGCCACACCCATTCGGCCTGATGGCCGGGCTCGACGCTGACCGGCTCGATGCGCGACCAGTCCTGCTCGAAATATTCGCCCAGCACGCCCTTCTGCGCATCGAACAGATTCGAGACGAACAGGCCGTACAGATCTCCGGCGCGCTGCTGGAATGCTTGATCATGGGTGGCATCGAAGGCCGCGATGAAGGCCTCGAACAAATGCATCTGCGGATTCTGCCGCCGCGGCATGGCGGCCGGAATGCCTTCGACATAGCCGCCATCCGGCGAGCGGAGCTGCGTGTCGATGAAATGCATCAGGCTGTCGATCTCGGCGCGGACCTTTACGTCACGATCGAGCTGATAGACCGTGGCCAGCGCCAGCAGGATGAAGGCGTGGTCGTAGGTGTCGCGGAGCGGATTGAGGACGGAGCCGTCGGGGCCGAGGATATGGACGAAACCAGGTTTGCCGTCAGGGGACTTGGCCCTGGCAAGCAGATAGTCCAGCCCTTTGCGGGCGATCGCAGCACCTTCGGGATACCAGCCGAGCTGGGCAGCCTTGGCGAAGCAGTATATCTGGCGCGCCTGGACGCGAACACGGCGGGGCGCGGCGACGTCGGGGGCGCCGTCGGCGGAAAGGCGCTCGATGAAAGCGCCGCTTTCTCGATCCTGTCCGCAATTACTCCACGAGAAAAGTGAATCGCTGAGAAATTCGCTTTTCATCATTCGGAGCTCCTATCCTGCAATCTTCCGACCACGCCCATCAATCAGCGGACCTGCTCATCACGTGTTCGTAGAGCGCAAGGCAGGCACGATTAAGTCGCCAAGCAAAGAAACACAGCTGTCCACATCGTGGATATTTGTCGTCCCCTTTTTTCGGCCGGATCAGAAGGTCGCCCTACCTGCGACATCCTGCAGCACCTCACAGGTTTTCCTGATCTCCTCAGACGTCAAACTCGGATGAACGAGGAAGGCCAAGCTCGTCGCACCGAGCTCCATTGTATTCGGCAACCGCTGTTCAGGCACAAAACCGGCATCCTGAAAACACTTCTCCAGGTAGATTTCCGAACATGTACCTTGAAAACAAGGCACGCCAGCTTTGTTGATCTCCTGAACCATCCTGTCGCGGGTCCAGTCACTGCGTAGCTTTTCGGGCTTCACATAAACGTAGCATCGATACCATGCATGCTCGCTATCAGAAGGCAGCGTCGGCACGCGCAATCCCGAGCATGACATTGCGGCTTCGCAAATCGCATTCGCATTCCGCGTGCGAGCGACATGCCACTCCTCCATGCGCTTGAGCTGGATGCGGCCAATCACCGCCTGCATTTCGAGCATTCGCCAGTTCGTGCCAAAACTCTCGTGCAGCCAACGGAATCCCGGCGGATGACTCCGGTGATAGACCGCATCCCAGGACTTGCCGTGATCTTTATAGGACCACGCCTTCTCCCAAAGATCGCGGCGATTGGTGGTAACCATTCCTCCTTCGCCGCCAGTGGTCATGATTTTGTCTTGGCAGAACGACCACGCGTTGATGTCGCCCCAAGAACCGACAGCGCGACCTTGATATTTTGCGCCATGCGCCTGCGCGCAGTCTTCAATCACAAAAATGTCGTTGGCTCGAGCCAGCTCCATGATAGGGGCCATGTCACAGGGCCATCCCGCAAGATGGACACAAAGGATCGCCCGTGTCCGCTCGGTCAGCACCGCGCGTATCGTTTCGGCGGAAATATTCTGAGAATCGCGATCGACATCGGCGAAAACAGGTACGAGGCCGGCATTCACAACACAGGACGCGGAGGCCACGAACGATCGCGGAGTGACAACAACTTCATCACCGGGCTTCAACCCGAGAGCGACAAGCGCCAAATCCAAGGCGACTGTCCCATTCGCAAGGCTGACAGCGTACGAGCAATCGGCCCAAGGAGCGAACTCCCGTTCAAATTCGCGGCATTCTTCGCCTGTCCAATAGTTTACTCTATTGGAGAGCAACACCCGAGATACGCTTTCGGCTTCCTCTTGCGAAAAGTTAGGCCAAGGCGAAAAAGGTGTATTCAGCATGTCTAACTGTCCAGCAACTAAATGACGTGTTGTTTTTTGATGGGTCGCGCAGGCACACCGACGACAGTTTGGTGTCCTTCGACATCATGAACGACCGCCGCGCCGGCGCCAATGGTTACATTTTCACCGATTGTTACACCCTGCTTCACCGCCGCACCGATGCCAACCCAACTGCCAGCTCCGACCTTGACGTCCCCCGCCAGCCGTCCCCCTGGGCAAACGTGCACACCAGCGCCTAACTTACAATCGTGATCGACCGACGCTCCCGTATTGACGATACATCCTACATCAATTGAAGCACCAATATTAACGACTGCTCCAGCAACGACTATCGAACCAGCTCCGATGCTCGCGCCAACGCTGACAGACGCATTCGGGTGAATGATCGTCGCAAGCCTGGCTCCCGCATGCATAAAGGCATTGAGAAAGCGAACCCGTGTCGCACTGTGCCCGATCGCTACGAACAGCTCATCGTCAGAACGAGCAGCCCCAACAATCTGATCACTGCCACCCGCCACGGCCCACGTGGCATTTTGGGTCAGCTTCGGCCACCGATCGTCAAAAAAGAGAATCTCGCTCCAAGCGCCCTGGGCCCTCGCGCAATCGGCGACGACTCGACCATGGCCGCTCGCACCTAAAATCAGCAAGCGCTTAAAGGTCATCCGTGTTCGACCTGTTTCCCTTGAATGGACTCATTGTCGCGCTCCCCGCAGCGCTTATCCCTTCTCGAGCCATCACCTTGTAGAAGGTTCGGCCGATGATCTTGAGATCGAGCCAGAACGAGCGATTCTCAACGTACCATACATCGCATTCGAGACGCTCATCCCAATCAAGACTGTTGCGACCACTAATCTGAGCCCAACCCGTGAGTCCTGGCCTCACCGAATGCCTAAGCGCTTGCCGCGCATTGTATAGGGGCAAATACTCAACCAACAACGGACGCGGCCCGACAATACTCATCTCTCCGCGAAGGATGTTATAAAGCTCGGGCAATTCGTCCAAGCTCGTCGATCGAAGAAAACGACCGAATTTGGTCAGTCTCACCGCGTCGGGAAGAAGCTCTCCGTCCTCCCCCCTTTCATCCGTCATTGTACGAAACTTCACGATCTGGAAATGTGCATTTCCAAGCCCGACCCGCGTCTGGCGAAACAAAATCGGAGTTCCAAGAAAGATGCGCACCAGCAGGCCCAGACCGAGGAGAACTGGTGCGAGCACGACAATCGCCACGACAACAATGAACAGGTCGAATGAGCGCTTAAGCACGACGAGCAGCCTGGATTAGCACCCCTTGGAATTCCTTAGCGAGCTTGACGCGATCGAATTCACGCTCAGCGAGAGCCCGGCCATTTCGCCGCATCGACAGCCGCAACGCGCGATCATTCGCCATCGTTTCCAGCGCATCAGCAAACCGCCCAGGATCCTCCGGAGGGACAGCAATTCCGCATGCATTTTCACTCAGCAATTGAGCAATCCAGCCAGGATAGTTAGTGATGACGGGGAGTCCCGCAGAGATATAGTCGAAGAACTTATTTGGCGACGTTCCAAAATAGAAGGCGGGCACATTTGCCAAAAGCATGAGGCCAGCGTCGGAGTCGGCGAACAACCTCGCCAGCCGCGCTTTGGGCATGCCCGGCAAGAAAACACAGTTCGCCAAGCCAGCCCGAGTAGCTCGCTCGATAAGTTTTGGCTTCAATCCCCCATCGCCCACCAAGACCAGCTTAATGTCGCTCCGGCCACGCTTCTGCAACTCCTGAGCAACATCCAGCACCGCATCGAGCCCGTTTGCGATGCCATGCGTTCCGGCAAACACAGCGACGAAGTCGTCTTGCCCGACACCGGCAGGGCGACCACCTCCCTCACTCGCTTCAGCGCTAAAAAAATCCAGATCGCACCCATTTGGAATAAAATGGATTCGTTCAGGCGCAACGCCCAGTCTTTCAATTCCAGCGACAATGCCAGGAGCCAGTCCGATACAGGCAGTCGCGGTTCGGTAAGAGATCCACTCAAGCACCGACATCAGCCAAAGGATGATCGGATTGGTTATGACCCCCATTTCGCGCGGCAATTCCGGCCAAAGATCCCGAACTTCGAAAACGAAGGGCTTTCGCCGAAACAAAGCCGCAGCAATCCCCGGTATGGAGGCTGTCAGCGGAGTGGATGTCGCAAAGATCACGTCATAGTCTTCGTGCAGAGCCATCCGCACGCTGCGCCAAGCATATTTCAAGAAGGTCAAGACGCGACGAACGAAACCGTCGCGATTTGAATACGGCAGCTCAAACTCAACGATATTGATCCCATCGACGGCACCGGTACGTACACCATTACGAAAAGCGCCAGATAGCTCAGTCGCTCCACCTGCATAAGATCCACACACCATCAACACGTCATGCCCGGACTCGATCAAGCCTCGGGCAAACTCATACGACCGTGTTCCTGCAGAGCCTGCGGGCGTACTGAAATGCTGATGAAAATAGATGACCTTCATGTTCTGACGCGGGCCCCTTGTTGCCACCCGATACCCAATGCTGAAGCCGCTTAACTGTATCTTATTGTCGTCCAAATCGTACCAGGCTGAGCGAGTTCGACTTCCAGGACGCGTATTCTTTCTGTTTTTCCATAATGTAACGAGATATCAGCTTCAGCGAGCCGTACCTCCTTAATACTAACGTCTGCGGCAATGTAAATTGCGACACCATCTCTTGATGCGACATTGTTCTGAAGCACCCAGCCGTCGAAACGAAGATGCCATCGAAGAACTGCACTTTGCTTGAAGTGATCGACCCTGTCTGTGACAAGACACTCACGATCTGTGAGTGAAACCTGCCTTTCGTGCCGCGCACCGCACCAATCACTATAGGCCGCTCCCCATACCTGCGCGCCGTTGTTGCTTGTCCGAAGAGGAAAGAGCTCTTTAACCGCAAGCCAGCGACCGTAGAGAAATCGGGACAACTTGGGCATTTGATCGTGACCATCAAACTGCACCGTGTTGTGACCTGTCACGCCGGCAAAGTTTGCTATCCGTTCCGTCGAGGCGGCATAGCTAAAGGTCCCACTATCGCACAGGACATTCTCTCCCCGACACCAAAAATCCAGATGCAGCGCATCGGCATGACTCGGGCGAAACTTGAAACGTGGAAACCGGATAACGGCTCGCGAATGACGGGTTCGCAAGATCGCGAAGCCGCCATCTCGATACTCGCGCGATCCCGCTTCCGGCGCGAGCCGCTCCGGCACGGCCACACCGAGCCAAGCCAAATGCTCATTCCACTTGCCAGAGCCGTAGGCTCGGAGGCTCCAGAACAGCGCATAACTGAGCTGAACGCTAGGTCGGTAGTCCCGATACCCATCGGTCAACGGCAGCAGTCTCGCTCCATCATTCGCGCCGATATTGGGGGCATCCCCGCTCTGGTCATCCACCATGTCGCGCAACCATGATGCTGCGGCTTGAGCGCGACCGTAGAATTTCGCAGAAAACAGGGCTTCCGACGCGGCCGCACGCCAAAGTTCGACGAACGATAACGTATCCAGCATCATCCTATGATAGTTGACGGAATACTGACTAAAAGTACCGTCATCCATGACCAGCTTGCCGACACGATCCTCCAGCATACGCCGCCCCTTGGCTGCGTAGCCCGCAGCTTCTTCGACGTGCGGCGCCATCCAAGATCCACCAACAAAAAGCGCTGCGCCCTCGCTCGTACCGTGATTGTTGTCTTGAGCCACAGCGTAGTGCGTCGACGCCGCTATTCGGCGCAAGTGGTTCATCACGAACTCTTTCACTCGAGCAGAAGGAGCCGCTTCCTGCCCGAGAATGCGCGCCGCAAGAGCCATGTTCAGGAGCCGAATCGAGGTCTCCTGTCCGCACTTCCAGTTGGGCCCCACATATTCCGGGTTCGCGCTGGACCAATTGTCCAGCCAGCTGTTCAATGCATCGACAACTTGCCCCTGATCATCAAACCTAGCATTCTGGGCGAAACGCACGACCCAGTCGAGCCGAGACAACTCCCAGATCCACTTGATGTCTCCGAAGCTCGGATCGAAGTCGCCCAGTTCATACCAAGGCCGATCTCCGCCCGGATGTTGCTCTCTCGTCAGAGGGTGGAGGAACCAGTCCGGAGCGCTCTCCAAGGAAGCCTCAGCCGGCAGCCAGCCGAAATATCGAAGCGGAAAAAGAGGCGGCGGCACTGGAAGATCGTTGCCGCCTTCAGCGCTCACAAAAAAAGGTCCCACAGCGCGCGGCGCAGATGGCTTGACGGCCGCGGCCCCCATCCGCGCTCTCAGCTGGGCCCGATACAGGGCAAACCGCAGCACATTCAAAATACCGAGCCGAAGACTTGTTTCGACCTTAAGGATAAAACCGGTGCGGCTCATCGTCCCGCGAAGCCCCCTATCAAAGCACGCGCAGGGCAGCGCACGCGAGAATATCGCTCTGTCTCTAACGGCACTTTATACCTGAAGACTTATTGCCACACACGGGGCCGTCGAGGTTGCCGAAATCCAAACCTGCCCGCACAGCTGACTGCTTCCTGCCTGACACGCCCCGCCAAGATTGCTCGATTCGGCCCAACCGCCAGGTCGTCCGCACCTCTGTACTGAGAGCTTTCCCGCCTCCCCCAAAGCATATAGTTCTAATCTCGCAGCTGAGGCCGTACAAATGACGACAATCTCAAAGCTGGTCTGCATCGAGATCAGCATCTTTATACTTCTCTACGGTTGGTTCCTAGCCAGATTAATAGGGGCTTGGTCACACCCGGCTGTCGTCTATGCCGTCTTCTGGTTCGGAATGACCTTTCTTCCTCTCGTCGTCATGTTTCCTTTACAGGGAAACATTCAGGCCATGATCTACATCCTGGCGACAGTCGTCGCGTTTAGTGCGCCCGCCCTTTGCAGCAACTGGCACAAATCTGTCATGATTGCAAAGTCCAGATTGACGAATCACGAAGACCCTGCCGTATGGCTCCACCTTGCGTTTCTCTTTCTGCAGGGAATCGCCGTAGCATTTGTGTTCCTGAATATGGAAAGGCAAGGCATACCGTTTGCAGAGTTCCTGCGCGCCCCAACTCAAACCTCGGCTCGCTATCTGGCGCTCAGATACAACAACCAGATAGCGTCCAATATCTTCAGCCAGCTGGGATTGACCTTTAGCTACATCGGCGCAGCTTTAGGCGGAATGCTGGTCGTCTCGACCTCGTCCAGACTGCGCGTGTTGTTGATTTTCGCCCTCGCGCTTGCCCCACCCGTGTTACACATGGCGATCTACGCTGACAAAGGCACGCTATTCCTCGCGGGAGCGTTTTACTTTGCCGGAGTGTTGGTGACACGCGTGAGCAGGGGCAACACGGCTCTTGTCGACTCATCGACACTCAAGATCGCGATACTACTTACGATCATCGCCTCACCTCTCATCATCTATTCACTGTATATCCGCGCGAGCGGTAACCTCGCATATTACGTGAGCTCATATGCGTTCGGTCACCTATACGCATTCTCCGACTGGTTCCACCTACTCCCCTTCGAAGCAGGACCGACTCTCGAATACACAAATCCAGAAGCACCTACGTACGGATACTGGACCTTTATGGCGATCGCAAAGTATCTGGTCGCAGCCCAGGAATTACCACCGGGGTATTTTGCTGAATACTATATCATCCCAGGAGTACTGAGCTCGAACATCTTCACCATGTTCCGCGGCTTGATCTATGATTTCGGAATCGTCGGATCGCTTGTCTTCATGTCCGCATTTGGCTTTACCGCTTCACTTGCATATCGATGGATGCTGGCAACCCCTGCCCCGGTGTTAGCCCAGGTATTCTACGTGCTAACAATAGGATGCATCTATACGTCGTACATTATCAGCTTGCTCGTCTGGTCCAGCATTTACGCATCGATGGTCGGATTGGCTGTCATTCTTGGCATGGACAGGGCGGTCAAGATGAGCACGCTTCTTTCAAACAGCCAAGCTGAGTACTCGACAGCCTAGCCTATGCTCCGTGCAGCTCCGCACTCCCGGGAGCACCGCGCCCTATTGAATGTTAGGCGACCAAGCCACGACACTTTGAGAGATGACGAACATTCAGTAAGATATAGGCAATGGGCATTATAGGAAATTCTCTTATGAGCGTGAGACGACGACCTTCGATAGGATTTGTATTGGTTGCTCTCATTTCGGTGAACGTGATCGGCATTGGTTTGTCAGAAATTCAGCGCCGCGCCCTCGTAACCCAGTCGATCGAAAGTCAACGAGAGGTCCTTTACGAAGTTCGCGCCCTGAAAGAAGCCATGCAGCGCCAATCTTGGTATGATGGCCAACTCACTCGAGTTTTAGCTCTGGTCCTATTGCCAGGAACGACCGCGGAACGTCGCGCCGCCGTTGCGGACGCTGCAGAAGCTCTGCAGCGAGACGCCAAGAGGGCTCAACACGCCGGCGAATTGAGAGCGGCTTTGAATAAGTACTACATCACCAAGGGAGGATTTCCCGGTCCATTCCCGGACAACTCTGTGGAAGACCTCAAAGCCCCACTCGTTGGAGGTGGCTACTTGGATGCTATTCCGCACGATCCTTCGCCAAGCAATCAGTATCGTTACACGAATGAAAAGGGTGGAACCCGCTACGGGTTGAGAATCCCTCTGGATGACGGAAGCTTTTGTATTACGGGAGTGGGCTTCGAAGGAAAAGGCTGGTGGGGCAATTTGAAGGAATGCCCGTTTTAATTTACTCACCTCAAACGCTCAGGCGATAGTCGATTTCGATATTGGGGAAGCGGTGCTGTATTTCATCTTTTCTAAAACGCTTGGTATACTATTGCTTCCGACAAATTTACTGCTGATCGTCGGGCTCTCCGGCGCGACACTCTATCTCCTCTCGCATCGAAAGATTGCTGCGCAGCTTCTAATCGTTAGCGTTACGGGTCTGGCAATCTGCGCTTTTACGCCGCTCGGCTACGCGATGCTTCTACCTCTTGAAAATCGCTTTCCGAAATGGGAAGCGTCATCAGATTTTGAAGGCATTGTTATTCTCGGCGGCGGCCTGCGTTCGGACGTATCAGCAGACAGAGGGGAGCCCGTCTCGGGATTTGCCGTCGACAGGATCATCTACTCCGCACAGCTAGCGCGCGGAAATCCCGAAGCGAAAATCATTTATACAGGCGGAAGCTCGAACATTTATGACAATGACGCGAAGGAAGCTGATTTCGCCGTCATACTCTTAGAGAGTTTAGGTGTAGAAAAAGAGCGAATCCGGATTGACCGTCTGTCTCGGAACACCATGGAAAATGTTGATTTCGTCAAGGCCAATCTTAACGCACCGGGAACCGGTCGCCGTTGGTTGCTTGTGACTTCAGCTTTCCACATGCCGCGCTCGATGGGACTTTTTCGGAGGGCTGGCGTCGACATCCAAGCCGTGCCCGTCGGATGGCTTACGGGCGGCAATAACGACCTTCGGAGGTTTTCTGCAGGTTTCGACGGCCTGTTTCGGGTCAACGTTGCTGCTAGGGAATGGATAGGTCTCGTTGCTGCAAAGATTATGGGCCGATCACAGGACCTCTTTCCTTCCGCATGATTTTATCCCCAATTTGTTCAGACAACCGTCCATTTTGTTCCCTGTCGTCAGATCCCCGGATCACAGCTTCGCTGCAAGGCCAGCATATTTGCAGGGGAGTAGGCTCGCCTTTGTCCTCGAGACTTGCCTCCCAAGCCCCGTATGATACTCACACGCTAACAGCAGGCTGGCCCGTGGTTCATAACCTGCACGAAGTGCCCATCCAACGACGTGAGCCGAGATGATGTTCGCAATCAGCAACTTGTAACGACTCCCGACGAAGGGATGCCTGTCGTTGATCAGCAACAAGCTACCAGTCTTCGTGCGGGACGGGTGCGTAACAACGCTGATACAGCCGCAAACAAATCTTCCGATGTTGAAGCCGTTGCTGAGAAGGCTCCCGCGGCACTGCGGGCTTGAAACAGATAGAAGACGTCGACTTTACTATCGATACGATAGTGCGGTCTGCTCTCAATAGTTGGATCCCAGTTATGGCCCAAGATACTGCCGCCTCCACCTCATCGACAGCCTTGTTGGATTCTCTCGTTTTGATCGCGGAGGGATGGAAGTATCTTGTAGCCTTCCCGGTCGCCCTCGGCCTCATTGCACTACTGATTTGCGTGTTTCAGCCAAAGAGCTACGAAACGACGGCACGAATTGCGGCATTGGAAGCAGACAAGGCTTCGATCATTTCACATGAGAATATACGCCAAGCGCTAAAATCGGTCTCGGCGACGACTCCATTCGAGGACGTCTCTGCCGGACTTAGCCTGACTTCACACGACCGGACAACATCGTGGAACGGCAATCGCGCCAATACTTTGAGTACGTTTCGTCTGAGTTTGAAATCAGCTTCTGCCGCAGAATCCCCAGCTATTCTTGGCGCTGTCATTAGTATCTACGAGCAAGCGTCCGGAGATAAGGTCAACGCTGCGCGCGACGCACTTTATCAATCCCAGTTGGATGAAGTGCGACAAGATATCGCCACGAGAAAGAAAATTCTCAGCGATCTGGAAAATTTTACGGCCGCAACGCCTAACGTTGCGGCGGTATCGGGCGGGGATTCAATCGCTACGATTGCATCCACGATGATATCCCTTGCAAATGCGATTGAGAAGAAGCGCGATGCAGAGCTTCAAGTCTTGTACAAGATCGCCATTACCCCTCGATCGATCGTTATCGACCCTCCAACTGCTGCAATGCTGGTCAAGGGACCGCAAACGGTAAACGCGGTGATCTTTAGCGTCCTTGCGGGAGAGCTTCTGGCGATCGGTTTTGTTCTTTTGCGCAATCTGCTGCGATTGCAAGCTCAAGCTCCGGGCGGCGGTGAAAAAGTTGCTCGCCTGCGAAAAGCGTTCGGCTTGCGCCCGGCACATGCCCAGAGCGAAAGCGGTACCGTTTGATGAAAGCCCTATTCGTACTCGGCACCCGGCCTGAAGCGATCAAAATGGCACCGCTCATTCAGACCATGAGGGCGGACGCGAGAGCGGCAGTTAAGGTCTGCGTGACAGCCCAACACAGGCAAATGCTCGATCAAGTGCTCAACTTGTTCGATATAACACCTGACTGGGACATGAATCTCATGAAGCCGGGGCAAGACCTCACTGACATCACGGTCCGTGTCCTGACCGGCCTTCGGGATGTACTTCGAGCAGATCGGCCGGACGTCGTAATCGTGCACGGCGATACCTCAACGACCTTTTCTGCCTCCCTGGCGGCTTATTACGAGCGCATCTCAATAGCTCACGTCGAAGCTGGCCTGCGGACCCGTAATCTCTATTCGCCCTGGCCCGAAGAAGGAAATAGGAAACTAACTGGAGCTCTCGCACGCTGGCACTTCGCACCGACCGAAACCGCTCGCGCGAATCTGCTCCGCGAAGGCGCCTCGCCCGGCTCAATTCACATCACGGGCAACACGGTTATCGACGCTCTCATTCAGGTTCGTGAGAAGCTCCGTAAAGACGATGAACTGCGGGACGAATATGCGCGAACTTTTGGGTTTCTCTCGACGTCTCGGCGAATGGTTCTGGTGACAGGGCACAGGCGTGAAAACTTCGGTGACGGTTTTGAACGCATTTGTTCCGCGCTAGCACGAATTGCCTTGGACCGCCCCGACGTAGATATCGTGTATCCCGTACACTTGAATCCAAATGTGCGTGAGCCAGTCGAGCGGATACTGAATGGCATCGCCAATATCCATCTGATAGCCCCGCTCGACTATCTCCCTTTCGTTTACCTCATGACCCGCAGCGACATTATCCTGACCGACTCCGGAGGAATTCAGGAGGAAGCACCGTCGCTCGGAAAACCCGTGCTCGTTATGAGGGACACGACGGAGCGTCCCGAAGCCGTTGCGGCGGGAACCGTCCGCTTGGTAGGCACGGATGCTGATAAGATCTATTCAGAGGTGATGACGCTTCTCACCGACAGAACGGCCCACGAGAGGATGTCGCAAGCAGACAATCCCTATGGAGACGGTCTTGCTTCGCAAAGAATCAAAGACGTTTTGCTGCAGGGCATCTAATCCTCCCCCGGTTTCGCGAGAGCTCAGAATATGAACATCAAAACCATCTCGGTCATAGGCCTGGGCTACATCGGCCTCCCTACGGCCGCCGTCTTTGCGTCACGTCGTATCAAGGTGATCGGTGTTGACGTCGTTCAGAAGACTGTCGACACTATCAACTCGGGTGCTGTCCATATCGTCGAGCCAGACCTTGACATTCTGGTGCACGGCGCTGTCGCAACCGGCTACCTTCGGGCAACAACAAAACCTGAACCAGCAGATGCATTCCTGATTGCTGTGCCGACCCCGTTCAAAGACGATCACGAGCCTGACCTTCGTTTTATCGAGCAGGTCGCAGCATCCTTGGCTCCGATTCTCAAATCAGGGGATCTCGTCGTACTGGAATCGACGTCGCCGGTTGGAACGACACATCAACTGGCACGATGGCTTGCAGCGGCTCGACCTGATCTGACATTCCCGGATACTCATGGTGATGATTCTGACGTCAGGATTGCCTACTGTCCTGAACGCGTGTTGCCCGGCCACGTCGTACGCGAATTGGTTCAGAACGATCGAATCATTGGCGGCCTTTCGGCTCGTTGCTCGGTCGCAGCGACCGAGCTTTACAAGATTTTCCTTGAAGGCGAGTGCATCGTTACAAACGCGCATACCGCGGAGATGTGCAAACTCACAGAGAACAGCTTTCGCGACGTCAACATTGCATTCGCGAATGAACTGTCGGTCATCTGCGATAAGCTGAACATCAATGTTTGGGAGCTTATCAAGCTCGCCAATAGACATCCGCGAGTAAACATCCTGCAGCCGGGGCCAGGTGTTGGCGGACATTGTATTGCTGTTGACCCTTGGTTCATTGTCAACAAGACACCAGAGGAAGCGCGCCTTATACGAACGGCGCGCGTCGTAAACGACAACAAACCAGCCTGGGTCCTCGACAAGATAAATGCCATGAGGCCGAACAAAGAAGAGGTGACTATCGCCTGCTTCGGCTTGAGCTTTAAACCGAATATCGACGACCTTCGCGAGAGCCCTGCGCTTGCGATCGCAAGCGAACTGGCGGCGGGAACTTGGTTCGAGGTATTGGCAGTTGAACCAAATATCGATCAGCTTCCGACAGAACTGAGCGCACTTCAAAATGTTAAGCTGGTATCAGCAGAAGAAGCGCTTACGCGCGCGGACATTGTCGTTCTGCTGGTCAATCACCGTCAGTTTTCAGACCTGAGGCAAACCCTGGCTGATCACGGCTGTGTAGTGGACGCTATTGGGCTGATCTGACCTCCCTACCGCGTAAGATGCTGACGAGATTCATGACCGCTCGAAAAGATGCATCGAACTTGCTGGCGCTGATAGCCATTCAGGGCAGCAATGCGGTTCTGCCGTTGATCATCTTCCCATACTCGCTCCACATTCTTGGCCCGGACCGATACCAAGATCTCGTTCAGGGAGAAGCAGTCTCCCTGCTCGCATTGAGTATTGTCGTCTACTGTTTCGAGGTCACAGGAGTGGCCGCGGTCATCGGCTGCCATCCCCTCCATGACAAAGATAAGATCGCGCGCGAGTTTAGTATTGTCAGCTATTCACGATTGCTGCTCTTTGGAATCACGACGCCTCCTCTGTTGTTGATCATCCATGCGTTGCACCCCGGCCTGCTGCCCGCAACGGCCGCGTGGCTTATGATCCCGCTCAGCTTCGCGATTTCTCCGAACTGGCTCTTCCTCGGCCTGCAGCGGAACGAAATCTTGGCGGTCGTAACTTGTGGAAGCCGGCTCGCCGCCGTCGCGCTCGTATTCGCAGTCATTCACGGCCCTGCGGACCACCTGTACGTCCCCTTGACGATTGGCGGTTGCTATTTGTTAGCAGCCCTGATCGCTCTATATGTCGCAACTAGGATATTCGGTGCCCGCTTCGTTCCCGTCCCATGGAAGGACATTTACCGTCAGATCATTGACGGAAACGCGATATTTCTGGCTAACGCGAGCGTTACGCTTTATCGCGACTTGAATGTTCTAATTCTCGGTGTACTCAACGTTCCGAGCTACGCAGTCGCCAACTATTCGATCGCTGAGAAGTTCGCAAAAGCCCTTCAAGCAACAAGTCGCCCAATCAACCAGCATCTCGTGCCGAAGGCTATGGCACTCGCGAAACAAGCGGCGTCTCCAACCCGCTCTCTCTATTTCGCCCTTTGTCGCCTTCTCGTTCCCATCACGGTCCTTCTTACGACCGTATCTGCAGTTATGTTCTTGCTGATCGCTTTTCGGCAGTCGCTTCCTATGCTGAATAATATCGAAAGCTATTATCCAGTAGCGCTGCTCGCGTCGATCATGAGCATCGCGGGCATATTTGGATCTGCAAACAGCGTCCTCGGCATGACCAGCCTGAGTGTCCTTGGAAGGAGCCGCTTCCTCCTGATTGCTGTTCTCCTGACGGGAATTGTGTCACTGGTCACGACATTTGGGCTCGCATTCGCCTTTTTCGAAGTCGGCGCAGCCGTCGGATTCGTGCTGGGAGAGCTCCTCCTCTTTGCGATCATCACCTGGAAATTTCTCAACAACCACAGGTCGGTGGGTGTTTCCAAGCAACGCCGTGATTTTTGAGCCTGCTTGCGTCTCTAAGGCATTCGGATGTAATGACCTTTCGGCGTCGGGATTGCCGCCCAAAACAGCCATGCTGGAAAACTAGCGCGTGTCAGCCCATTAGACACTCGCCCCTAGATAGCAACCTCGTTATTCGGACCCACCAGATGAAGATCGGCTACGTTTGCACAAACTTCAACAATTCGTCGTTCACGGTCTCGGCCGTGAACAGCCTATTGGCGAACGCCGGTCATGAGGTTTTCTCGGTGATCGTGGATAATGGATCAGACGATGCCAATAGGGATATTCTCCGCGATTTGGCAGCATTCTCCCCTTCGATTCATGTCATCTTCAGCCCGGAAAATGTCGGTTATTTTCGGGGTTTAAACCTTGGAATCCGACACCTTCGGACCAGCCATCCTGATATTGACTGGATGGTGATTGGCAACAATGACCTCGAGTTCCCGAGCGATTTCGTAGAACGCTTGCAGCAGCATGTGGCCAAATGGGAACAATACCCGGTAATCTCCCCTGACATCATTACGATCGATGGCTGCCATCAAAATCCACATGTGATTTCTCACATCTCGGGCATCCGAGAACTGGTCTACGACATCTATTTTTCCAACTATTATGTCGGCCTGTTGACACAGAAGCTCGCGCTTGCCCTTCATCGATTTTCCGACCGGCGCGATGAGGAACAGTGGGCCACCCCCCAGGCTATCCACCAAGGCCACGGTTCCTGTTATATTCTCGGCCCCGTTTTCTTCGATCACTTTGAGGAGCTCTGGGCTCCAACATTCTTGATGTCCGAGGAGTTTTTCCTGGCCAAGCAATTGATGGGAATTGATGCGCAGGTATACTATGACCCTGCCATTCAAGTTACCCACCACTGGCATGGCGCTGTGGGACGCCTTCCGAATCGGCGCCGGTGGGAGCTTTCGCGCTCAGCCCATATCGAGTATCGCAAATACGTGAAGCCGTTCGTGTGGCCCTCTAACCGACCGACATCGCCATCTCCGTAACGAGCAACCCCACTACAAGATTTCAGAACATCTTCGTCTGCCTCCCGGACGGGGCGTGCGACTGATCGAGGCCCGATAAGCAAAGTCATGAGACAGTATCAGATCTGCACTAACTGCGTCATGGATACCACGGACTCCAACATCGTCTTTGACGCGAATGGAGTCTGCGACCATTGCCTGGGATTCAAAAGCGACGTGGTGCCTAATTGGCATCCGAACGAAGAAGGCAAAGCCAAATTCCGCGCGCAGGTCGAGAAGATCAAAGAAGCAGGCAAATCCCACCCCTTCGACTGCATCATGGGAATGAGTGGCGGCCTCGACAGCTCATATCTGCTGCATCTCGCAGTTACTGAATTTAATCTGAGGCCACTTGTTTTTCACGTCGATGGCGGATGGAATACCGACATTGCCGTCAGCAACATTCAGGGGCTGGTCGATGGGCTTAAACTCGATCTCTATACCGAGGTGATCAACTGGCAGGAAATGCGCGACTTCCAGCTCGCATTCTTCAAGTCGGGCGTCCCTCACCTCGACATTCCGCAGGATCACGCCTTCGTTGCGACGCTATATCACTTCGCTAACAAACATGGCATCAAATACATTCTGAATGGCGGCAACTTCGCTACGGAGTGTGTGCGAAATCCGCTCGAATGGCTTTATTACGGCACCGACATGGCGCAGATAAATGACATTCAGAGCAAGTTCGGTACAAGGCGGCTTGAGACCTACCCCCTCTCGAGCGTTTTCTTTCACAAGATCTATTTGCGATATATCAAGGGCGTCACCGTCGTTAAGCCGCTGAACTATATGCCGTATACGAAGCAGATTGCGGCTCAGACGCTGTCGGAAAAGTACGGTTGGACGCCGTATCCCCAGAAGCACTTCGAATCGCGCTTCACGCGGTTTTTCGAAGCATACTGGCTGCCTACCCGCTTCGGCTACGATACCCGCCGCGTCCAGTTTTCGAGCCTCATTTTGACCGGCCAGATGACGCGTGAAGAAGCTTTGGAAAGACTGAAACAGCCTGCTTACGATCCTGCAACTATCGACGAAGAGTTTGCTTTTATCGCCACCAAACTCGGGATCACCGTCGACGAGCTTCGACGCTATCACACGATGCCGTTGAAAACGTACAAGGACTACAAGAACCAGCAGTGGCTGTTTGACCTCGGTGCGAAAGCATTGAAAACTCTTGGTGTCGAAAGGGCGATTAAGCGGTGATAGCGATCATTGACTATGGCTCCGGCAACGTCTCGGCGGTCGCGAACATCTATAAGCAGCTGAGCATTCCGCACGCAGTGACTTCTGATCACGACCTTATTCAATCCGCGGATCGTTACATTCTTCCTGGCGTCGGCGCGTTCGACAAGGTTATCTCGGATCTGGAAGACCGAGGCCTGCGTGCCATACTCGACCATCAGGTCCTGCACCTCAAAAAGAAGGTCATGGGCATCTGCATTGGCATGCAAATTCTCGCAAATTCAAGCGAGGAAGGCAGCCTCCCCGGCCTCGGGTGGATACCCGGACGCATTCGTCGCATCGATGAAACGAGGATCTCGGGAAAGCCAAAGCTTCCGCACATGGGTTGGAATTCAATAACCCCGAGCGGTCCATCTCACCTTATGGATGGAATTGACATCGCACGCGGCTTCTACTTCCTGCACAGCTATTTTTTTGATGCGGACAGTACGCAGGACGTCATTGCTACTGTCAACGTGGGGACAGACATCACCTGTGCTGTTGCCCATGAAAATATCTTTGGGCTTCAATTTCACCCAGAGAAAAGTCACGCTAACGGAGTGCAGATATTCCGTAACTTTGCGGAGTTGTGACAGTGCTGAGATCGCGCATTATTCCGTTCTTGTTGTTGCAGGACGGCGGTTTGGTAAAAACCCAAGCCTTCAAGAACTCCAAGTATGTTGGAGACCCCATCAATGCGGTCAAGATATTCAATGAGAAACAAGTCGATGAGCTTGCCTTGCTGGATATCGACGCGACGGCGAAGGGGCGAGAGCCCGACTATGCGGCATTGCATTCAATCGCGATCGCGGCGCGCATGCCCTTGGCCTATGGCGGCGGAATTCAGAACGCCGAACAAGCCAGCCGCATTATCTCTCTCGGGTTCGAAAAAGTCTCGATCAGTGCGGCAGCCATAGCGCGCCCCGAATTGATATCGGAGATGGCGCTAGCCGTTGGCAAGCAGAGTGTTGTCGTCACTCTCGACGTTCGGCGAAAGATGTTTGGCTCCGGTTACACCATTTTCACGCACAACGGACGCACGAAGCACGCGATCAGCCCCAGCGAGTTCTGCAAAACTGCAGCAAAACTGGGTGCAGGAGAAATCGTTATCAATTCCATCGACCGTGATGGCGCGATGAACGGCTTCGATCTCGATCTAGCCCGATCCATCCGGGAAGTTGTCGATTGCCCTCTAACTTTCGTGGGTGGCGCAGGAAGTCTCGAACATATGCAAGCGCTCATCGATACGACGGGAGTCGTCGGCGCAGGCGCAGGAAGCTATTTCGTGTTTAAGGGCCCGTACAAGGCCGTCCTCATCAGCTACGGCCGTCCCACTCGCCTGAACGCGGCGAGCGGTTCGCGTCGGTCGCAATAAATGAGAAGGGCAGTTCTGTACACCATCGGAATGGTCGTGATCGCGCTTGGCGGTGGTGTGATCTATGGCGTACTTTTCCGTGGCGAGCCCCCTATCCCTGCTAGGCTTTCCACCTTCTCACCGCAGCCAAAAATCATCGATCGCACGGACAATGTTGTACTTTTGGACATCGGGGCAACTTGGTTCGGAAACGTCGCGCTGCAGGCGCCTCCCGATAACGTCGGCAATGAGATTACCGTCAGGCTCGGCGAGCGCCTGACCGATCGCAATCGTATTGATGTGGCCCCTCCAGGAACCGTGCGTGTCTTTCAGACCTCTCTCCCATTGAGCGCCACGCCTACCGCCCTGCCTCTGACAAAAGCCGATGCCCGCGGGCTTCCTGACGGCGCAGCCGCAATGCCCTTCCGATACATTGAGATCGAGGGATGGAAGGGTGATCTTCGACCACAAAACGTGACCGTAACGGCGTATATTTCCGCGCGATATCAGCCGCGCGGAAATATCGAATTTCTCGGCGACAGCCCGGCCGCCAAGGATCTGAACCGATTGGTAGCGCTAGGAAATCACACGGTCGCTGCAACAAGTTTCATGGATCTGTTCGTCGACGGCGATCGAGAACGCCTTCCATATCAGGCAGATGCTTATATAAGTCAGCTAAACTGGTACGCTGTCACCGGCGATACCGGCCTTGCCCGACGCACGTTCCAACAGTTGCTTAACGCGCCGACATGGCCGTCCGAGTGGATGTCCCTTTTCATTTTTCTCGCTTACGAGGACTATCGGACAACCGGAGACGTTGAGTACCTTCGCAGGATTTACAAACGACTGCCAATTTTCACACTTTTCGATTTTATCGACGATACCGGCCTTGTTTCTACAGCCAACAAAGCGCTCGCGAAAAAATTCGTTGAGAAGACCAAAGCCGACTATTTGGAAGACATCGTCGATTGGCCCCGAGGAGAGCGTGACGGCTACGAGATGACGGCGCACAACACAGTCGTCAACGCATTCGTTTATCGCGCTTTCCGAAGAATGGCCGAGATGGCGGAGGTTTTGCAATTTGAAGCAGATCGAGCCAAGTACACGGCTGCGGCCGATCGCCTGCAACAGACCATGGAGCGGCTACTCGTCGACACGGGCGCGGGCGTTTTCGTGGACGGCCTCGAAACGAAGCACGTATCCGCTCATGCGCTGTTTATTCCTTTGGCATTTGGATTGGTCCCAAACCATCGGCGACCCGCGACCATTGAGGCACTCAAGGCGCGCATCGCGGAATACGGAGGCGGCTTCCCCTGTTCCGTATACACGGCTCAGTATCTGCTCGATGCCCTCTTCGAAAACGGAGAAGGACCGAGCGCGCTAGCCTTGATCCGGAACACAACCGAAAGAGGTTGGCTCAACATGCTGGATCGTTACAATGCCACGATCACGCACGAGGCTTGGGATCTGAAATTCAAAGAAAACGAAGACTGGAATCATGCGTGGGGGGCTCCATTCTTGAATGTCCTGCAGCGCCATGTTGTCGGCGTCAACATTCGAAAGCCGGCCTGGACGTCGTGGACGATCTCCCCCGATTCCAGCGTTGGCATACCGATCGTGGCAACGGTAGCCACACCAGCTGGCAACGTCGGAGTGAGGATCAATCCGACCACGAAAACGGTTACCCTCCAGGGTGGCTCGGCGCTCGATTCATTCGCCAAATCAGAGGCTGGCGACTGGTCCTATAATCTCATTCGTTCGGCCAACGAGAGCAACTAAACTACTAAGCGATGGCGTCATCGCCAGACTTCGAGACACCAAGCACGAGACAAAAAGCGAAAGACGATGCGTCAGATTCTGCAAGACATGAGCAACGGCAGCACATACATCGTCGAAGCACCGGCGCCGACAGCTGGCGCCAATAGCGTGCTGATCGAAACGAGGCGGAGTCTCATTTCGGCCGGGACCGAGCGTATGCTTGTCGATTTCGGCCGGGCCTCCATGCTTCAAAAAGCGCGCCAGCAGCCGGAGCGCGTCAAGATGGTGCTCGACAAGGCTCGCACCGATGGCATCGTCAACACAATCGATGCAGTTCGATCCAAATTGAAGCAACCGCTTCCGCTCGGCTACTGCAACGTGGGAGTAGTTAAAGCGATCGGCACCTCGGTGCGCGGCTTTAAGCCTGGTGATCGCATTGTATCGAACGCTCCCCACGCAGACATTACAACCGCCCCACAAAACCTCTGCGTCAAGATTCCTGAAAATGTTGATGACGACAGTGCATCATTTGCTGTCGTCGCCTCAATCGGCTTGCAAGGAGTTCGGCTCGCCTCTCCTACTCTTGGCGAGTATTTCGTCGTGATCGGCGCGGGACTCATTGGATTGCTGACGGTGCAGCTTTTGCGGGCCCACGGCTGCAAGGTCCTTGCCGTTGATTTTGATACTAGCAAGCTAGCTTTGGCAGCACAATTTGGCGCAGAGACTTGTGATCTTTCCAGAGGCGACAATCCCATCGACGTATGCGCGGCTTTTGCCAGAGGCCGAGGTGCGGATGGTGTCATTATCGCAGCTTCGACCAGTTCGAATGACCCCGTCACGCAGGCTGCTCGAATGTGCCGCCAACGCGGGCGCATCGTGCTGGTCGGCGTAACCGGCCTCGAGCTCAATCGAGCCGATTTCTACGCGAAGGAACTGTCATTCCAGGTATCCTGCTCCTATGGACCTGGACGATACGACGAGGCCTATGAGCAGGGATCCGACTATCCCTTCGGTTTGGTCAGATGGACGACACAACGCAACTTCGAGGCCGTCCTCGATATGATGTCGACCGGCCAAATCGACGTCACCCCTCTGATAAGCCATCGCATTCCGTTCGACGAGGCGCCAAAAGCCTACGATCTTCTCGCCAGCGGCTCTGGCGGCCTCGGACTATTGCTTGAATATCCCCCGATCGAAGATCAGCTCGCATATACGCGCCATGTTACGTTGAACGCCGAGCACAAAGCAGACTCTTCCAAGCCTGTCATTGGCTTCATCGGAGCAGGCAACTACGCGTCGCGCGTGCTCATTCCAGCGTTCAAGAAGGCAGGCGCCAACCTCAAGACCATCGTGACGTCCGGCGGAACGAGTGGTGTCGTTCAAGGGAAGTCCATGGGCTTTTCAAACGCATCGACAGATGTCGAAGCCCTGCTCTCGGACACGTCTATCAATGCAATCGCGGTAGTGACTCGTCATAACAGCCACGCTGAATTCGCCAAACGTGTGCTTCTGGCTGGAAAGCATGTTTTCGTCGAAAAACCACTCGCAATGACGATGGACGAAATTTCCGATCTTGAGCGCGTATACGCATCGCAAGAACGCAAATTGTTAATGGTGGGCTACAATCGCAGATTTGCTCCTCACACACAAAAGATGAAGGAGTTACTCGATACGCTCCGGGAGCCAAAAATGCTCATCGCAGTGATGAACGCCGGGGCCATTCCAGCCTCGCACTGGACGCAATCCCCGGCCGTCGGCGGCGGACGGATTCTGGGGGAGGCATGTCATATGATCGATCTGCTTCGCTATCTCGCGGGGTCAGAGATCATTTCCGTTCAAGCACGCCGGATGGGCGACAGTTCTGGCGTGGAGATCACCGAAGACAAGGCGACGATTACACTTGGCTTTGCAGACGGATCGGTCGGAACAATACATTACTTTGCCAATGGATCCGCCGCCTATCCGAAGGAACGCGTCGAGGCCTTTTGCGCCGGCCGGAACCTGGTGTTGGATAATTTCAGGCAGCTGCGCGGCTACGGATGGCCAAAGTTTAAGACGATGCGCTCTTGGACACAGGATAAGGGGCAAGCAAGCTGCGCCGCGGCGTTTCTCCAGGCGGTCGAACGAGGCACGGAGGCTCCCATCCCCAGCCGCGAGATATTTGAAGTCGCGCGCATTTCAGTGCAGGCCACTGAGATATTGCGCCGTCAAACATGAGGCGCATCAGGCCAGCCACGTAGAACAGATCGATCGGAGGTCCAAACCGGCGCGTCGGCCGAGCGTGGCATATTGCTGCGCGATTCCTATCCGATGCTATGCTGTTGTCCTAATTGAGAGCTCGGCAGCAATGCCCGCCAAGGGCATGACAACGCGTATCTATTACCGCAATCCTCTGGTAAGAAAGTACATCGCATCTAGCGGAGTTCCGCATGCCGAATCCCACTGCCTCGCAGGCTCTTTCTCGTTTTACTGTCCTAGACCTCACCCGCATACGATCGGGACCGACTTGTGTACGTCAGCTCGCGGATTGGGGAGCCAACGTCATCAAGATCGACGCGCTCAGCGAGGATGCCGCTGGCGAGCAACCGGGGGGACCACGACAGGGGTCCGATTTTCAGAATCTCCACCGCAACAAACGGGCACTCTCGCTCAATCTGAAAGACCCGCGTGGTCTTGCCGTGTTTAAGAAACTGGCTGAGAAGGCTGACGTCGTCGTCGAAAATTTTCGCCCGGATGTGAAAACCAGACTCGGCATCGACTACGAAAGCCTGAGAGCGATCAATCCCGGCATCGTGTATGGCAGCATTTCCGGTTTCGGCCAGGATGGCCCCTACCATAAGCGCCCCGGTTTCGATCAGATCGCGCAAGGGATGGGCGGACTGATGTCGATCACCGGCGCCCCCGGCGCAGGTCCGATGCGGGTCGGCATCCCTGTTGCAGACCTTACCGCTGGCCTCTTCTGTGCACTCGGAATTCTGACAGCCCTGCTCGAGCGCGACGTCTCGGGCCAGGGTCAATGGGTGCAGACATCGCTATTGCAGGCTCAAGTCTTCATGCTGGATTTCCAGGCCTCACGGTGGCTGATGGAGGGCGACGTGCCCCAGCAAGCCGGAAACAACCATCCCACCAGCATTCCAACCGGCGTGTTCAAGACTTCGGACGGCTACATCAATATCGCCACCACAGGTGGCAAGATCTGGGAGCGCTGCGCACACGCTATCGGCGCACCGGATCTGATTTCAAATCCCGACTACGCGACTGGCCCTGCCCGCTCCAAGAACCGAGACTCTTTGAACAGCGAAATTGAACGACGCACCACGCAAAATACCACCGTGCATTGGGTCGAAACGCTGAACTCCGCCGGGGTTCCCTGCGGTCCGATCTACAACGTGGATCAGATGTTTGAAGATGCTCAGGTCAAGCATCTGAGCTTGGCTCAGGACGTACCAAACGACCAAAATCGGAAAATCACGCTGGTCGGCCAACCTTTCACTCTGTCCCGCACGCCTAGCAAAATGGCAGTCCGCCCACCCGAATTCGGCGAACAGACCGAAGAGGTATTGACAGAATACGGCTTCGATTCGGAGGAGATTTCTGCGCTGAGACGGAACAACGTTATCTAAAGAATATATTCATTTTCCTCGTGAAGAGCCGATCAAACCTGCTCTCAGACTTGGCATTCGGTTCGTGGAACTGTAATCGACAGTCAGTCGACTTGGCCACTTCATCTGAACTCAAACCGGGCCGAGCTCGACAATGTTGACCGCACACCAATGACAGGCGTTCGATAATGAAGCGATTTCTGGTTACTGGCGGCGCCGGCTTTATCGGGTCGGCGGTCGTGCGCCATTTGGTCAATGCGACGCCGCATACTGTGCTGGTCGTCGACAAACTAACCTATGCCGGCAACCTGGAGTCCCTCGGACCGATATCGTCAAACTCTCGCTTTTCCTTCGAGAAAGAGGATATCAACAACGCTGCGGCCATGCAGCGTATATTCCACGAGTTTGCGCCAGAGGTGGTCATGCATCTCGCCGCGGAGAGCCACGTGGATCGATCCATCGATGGCCCGGGAGAATTCATCCAGACCAACATCGTCGGGACCTACACCCTGCTGCAGACATCCCTCGCGCACTGGCGCGAACTGCCCGCCGGGAACAAAGCAAATTTCCGCTTCCACCACATCTCGACAGACGAAGTATTCGGCTCGCTCGGCGCCGCCGGACTTTTCCGCGAGGATACGGCATATCAGCCGAATTCACCCTACTCTGCATCCAAAGCAGCGTCCGATCATCTCGTACGGGCCTGGCATCATACTTACGGCCTGCCAGTGGTGATGACCAACTGCTCCAATAATTATGGACCGTATCATTTCCCGGAAAAGCTGATCCCGCTGACCATCATCAACGCCTTGGAGGGCAAACCTCTACCAGTCTATGGAGCGGGTGAAAACGTTCGTGACTGGCTTCATGTCGAGGATCACGCCGAAGCGCTATTGGAAGTCGCCGAGCGGGGCGCCCTCGGAGAGAGCTACAATATCGGTGGCCTCAACGAACGAACGAATATCTCGGTCGTTCGCTCGATCTGCGCGCTTATCGACGAGCTGGCGCCGGATGCCACAATCGGTCCGCGCGAGAAACTCATCACTTTCGTCACCGATCGCCCTGGACACGATGCCCGCTATGCCATCGATGCGACCAAGATCGGACGTGAACTCGGCTGGACGCCTCGCCACAACTTCGAAAGCGGGCTTCGCCAGACCGTACAGTGGTATCTCGACAACAAGAGCTGGTGGGAGCGCGTGCGTTCCGGTGTCTATCGTGGCGAGCGATTGGGCGTTGCTGTTTAGACTCTTGCTCTAGCTATTTGAGGACACGGAATGTTGACCGTTGCACCAACCGCGATCGAAGCAGTCAAAGTCATAACGCCCAAATCGTTTGGAGATGCCAGGGGCATTTTCACCGAGACCTATAACCAGAAGCGCTTCCACGAACATGACGTCACGCTCGAGTTCGTTCAGGACAACCAGTCTTCGTCCCGCGACGTCGGCACTGTTCGTGGCCTACATTTTCAGAGCCATCCGGCAGCGCAGGACAAGCTTGTGCGTGTCCTGCGCGGAAGCATCCTGGATGTCGCTGTGGACCTAAGACGTTCGTCACCCACTTACGGCAAGTGGGTGTCCGAAGTCCTCTCGGCCGAAAACGGCAAACAGCTGCTCGTCCCAATTGGTTTTGCGCATGGCTTTTGCACCCTCGAGCCGGACACCCATGTCCTCTACAAGGTGACCAACTTCTATTCGGCCGCCAACGATCTCGGCGTCGCATGGGACGATCCGGATCTGGCGATTGACTGGCCTGTTTCCCCGGCTAAGGCCGTCCTGTCCGAGAAGGATGCGCGCCAGCCGTCGTTCAAATCACTCCCGACATATTTCGAGTAGTTGCATGCGGATTGCGGTCACCGGGCATCATGGACAGGTCGCGCAGTCACTGCTGGAGCTGGCGCATGACGCCGGCATTGAGGCGTTTACAATCGGACGCCCCGAGGTCGATCTGGCCAATCCAGCGAGCATTCAAGCGGTTCTGAACGTTGCAAATCCCGACCTTGTGGTGAGCGCTGCGGCCTATACGGCCGTTGATCTGGCCGAAAGCGAAGTAGGGATCGCGCAGGCGGTGAATTGCATGGGCGCCGGTGCCGTTGCCCACGCAGCGCGGATGTTGGGCGTCCCCGTCGTTCACCTTTCCACGGACTACGTCTTCGACGGAGAGCTCGATCGCCCTTATCGCGAAAGCGATGCCACGGCGCCGACCAGCGTTTACGGCCAAACCAAATTGGATGGCGAACGCGCCGTTGCCGAAGCCAACGAAAATCATGTCATCTTGCGCACGGCTTGGGTCTACAGCCCGTTCGGTAAGAATTTTGCGCGAACTATGCTTAAACTGGCAAGCACACGCGATGAAATTTCTGTCGTCAGCGATCAACAAGGCACACCAACAAACGCGCTCGATATCGCCGACACAGTAATTTCCATTGCCAAGCGTTTGCGCGCCCAGCCAGATGCAAGTGAACTTCGCGGCATCTTCCACATGACCAGTAGTGGCGAAGCCAACTGGGCGGAGTTCGCCGAAGCGATTTTTGACGTATCGCGGACTATTGGCGGCCCGTCCGCAACCGTCAAACGGATCCCGACGTCGGCCTACCCAACTGCCGCCAAGCGCCCAGCCAACTCTCGGCTGGATAGCGGCAAGCTCGCCCGATTTTACGATATTCGTCTTCCTCACTGGCGCGATACATTGCCTCCGACAATTGCACGGCTAGTCGCCCAGGACTTCCAACAGGAAACTCCATCATGAGTTCGATCACGAAGGGAATCATTCTCGCAGGCGGCAGCGGCACGCGGATGCATCCCATGACGATTTCCGCGTCGAAGCAATTGCTCCCGATCTACGACAAGCCGCTGATCTATTATCCGCTGTCCACGCTGATGATGGCGGGTATTCGCGACATCCTCATCATCTCGACACCGGTCGACCTCCCCAAGTTCCAGCACCTGCTGGGCGATGGATCGAAATGGGGGATGTCGTTCAGCTATGCAGAACAGCCCAGTCCGGATGGATTGGCCCAAGCCTACATCATCGGAGCGGACTTTGTGGCCGGGCAGTCATCCGCCCTCGTCCTAGGCGACAATCTTTTCTATGGCCACGATTTTACGCATCTGCTGGCCGACGCTTCTAGACAGACGGAAGGCGCGACTGTTTTCGCCTATCACGTCAGCGACCCACAAAACTACGGTGTGGTCCAATTCGATGGAGCCGACCGCGCATTCGCGATCGACGAAAAGCCGCAGAACCCACAGTCGAACTGGGCCGTCACGGGTCTCTACTTCTATGACAAGCACGTGGTGGACATCGCCGCGAGCTTGAAGCCTTCGGCACGTGGCGAACTTGAGATCACCGACGTCAACCGCGCCTATCTCGAGCGCAATCAACTGCATGTCAAAAAGATGGGACGCGGCTTCGCCTGGCTAGACACGGGCACACCGGACAACATGCTCGAAGCAGCAGAGTTTGTGCGCGTGATCGAGAAGCGGCAGGGATACAAAATCAGCTGCCCGGAAGAAGTTGCGTTCCATCTCGGATGGGTCGATGCGGCGCAGCTGGAAGCGCTAGGAAAGCCGATCGCAAAAAGCGCCTATGGCAAATATCTGCTGAATATCGCCCTTTCGGGTCAGACGCCTGACCGCCGCTAACCGCAACGAATGTCGCGGGCTCCGCTTGTGGCGCCCGCGAACTCAAGGTCATAGAGGCAAGCCGCCGCTCTCAAGTTACAGCGGGCTTTGCTGTCCGCCACACCCCACTGAACACCCGATCGATCACCGGCCAGAACAACAACGTAATCGCCAGCGTGGTGATGGTGCCCACCAGTCCGTTGGACCAGAACACCCCCAGGCTGCCGCCAGAGCCGATCATGGCGAGGCGGAAGGCGTCTTCGGCGCGGCTGCCGAGGACGAGTGCCAAGGTGAAGGGTGCCAGCGGGATGCCGATCTTCTTGAAGACATAGCCGACCACGCCGAAGCCCAGCATCAGCCAGATGTCGAACATGGCATTCTGGATTGCATAGGCGCCGATGGCGCAGGACACCACGATCATCGGCGCCACGGCTGCAAACGGCACGCGCAGGATCGAGGCGAAGATAGGTACGGTCGAGAGCACCAGCACGAGGCCCACCACGTTGCCGAGATACATCGAGGCGATCAGGCCCCAGACGAAATCCTTGTGCTCGACGAACAGCAGCGGGCCGGGATTGAGGCCCCAGACCATCAGCCCGCCGAGCAGGATCGCCGCGGTGCCGGAGCCGGGAATGCCGAGCGCCAGCATCGGCAGCAGCGCTGCGGTGCCCGAGGCATGGGCAGCGGTTTCCGGCGCGAATACGCCTTCGATGCGGCCTTTGCCGAAGCCTTCGGAGTCCTTCGAGAAGCGCTTGGCGAGATTATAACCCATGAAGGATGCGGCAATGGCGCCGCCCGGGGTGATGCCGAGCCAGCAGCCGATCACCGACGAGCGAAGCAGCGTCACCCAGTAGCGCGGCAGGTCCATCCAGACATTCAGCACCGTGCGCAGATTGATCTTGGCGGCATGGCCACGCAGGGCAAGGCGCTCCTCCATGGTCAGCAGGATCTCGCTGATGCCGAACAGGCCGATCACGGCAACGAGGAAATTGATGCCGCGCAGCAGATCAGATGAGCCGAAAGTCATGCGCAGATTGCCCGACACCGTGTCCATGCCGATGCCTGCAATCAGCAGACCGAGCGCCATGGAGATGACGGTCTTGTGCTTGGCTTCGCGTCCGAGGCCGACAAAGGAGCAGAAGGTCAGGAGATAAACCGCGAAGAATTCCGGCGGCCCGAATTTCAGGGCGAAAGTGGAGATCATCGGCGCGAGGAAGGTGATCAGCATCACTGCCACCAGCGAGCCGATGAAGGAAGACGTGAATGCCGCGGTCAGCGCCTCCGCAGCCCTCCCCTGTTGCGCCATGGGATAGCCATCGAATGTGGTCGCCACGGACCACGCTTCGCCAGGGATGTTGAACAGGATCGAGGTGATGGCGCCGCCGAACAGGGCACCCCAATAAATGCAGGACAGCATCACGATGGCCGAGGTCGGGTCCATCGAGAAGGTCAGCGGCAACAGGATGGCGACGCCATTGGGGCCGCCAAGGCCCGGCAGAACGCCGACGAAGACGCCGAGCACGAGGCCGACCATCATCAGCGCGAGAATTTTCCAGGTGAGGAGGACGGAAAAACCGTGCAGCAAGAGACCGAGAGCTTCCATGTCAGCCTCCTAGCGTCCGAGCGCCGCTTCGAGCGGGCCCTTGGGCATGATCACGTCGAAGGCGACATCGAAGGTCACGAACATGATGGCGGTGAAGACGAAGGCTGTGAGCAATGACTTCCACCAGGCGATCTGGCCGATCCAGCGCATGAAGCCAACGATCAGCATGAAGCTCGCCACATAGATGCCCAGGAACTGGGTCGCGAGACAGAACAGCGCCGTCGGCACGAAGACGAGCATCACGCGGCGCAGCTGCGCGCGCGTGACGAAGGTTTCGGTTCTGGCGTGTTGCGAAAGCAGCGCGGCGATCAGGCCATAGAGACTGGCGCCGCCAAGGATCACCGAGAGGTAGAAAGGGAAATAGCCGGGCTGCGGACCGGTGGAATCCCATTCGATGCCGGTCTTCCAGTTGTCGTAGCCAAGCAGCGCCGCAAGCGCCAGCAATACCAGCGAAACAACGATCTCGATGCTGCGACGGCTGACAACGGATGGCGATTCATCATCGGGCGCTGTGGGGTCTTCGACGACGATTTCGAGATCGGTATTGGACATGGACAAGCTTCACCAAACTGAGGGAGAGGCACACGATCCATGTGCCACAAAGCATGTCATCACCCGCGAAAGCGGGTGATCCAGTAGACACCAATGCCCGTGCGATCGAACAGCGCGGTGTCTACTGGGTTCCCCGCTTTTGCGGTGACGACAGGCGGAGCTACTTTGCGACGAAGCCCGCTTCGGTCATCAGCGACTTGTTCAGCGCGTCGTCCTCCTCGAGGAACTTGGTCATGTCCTCGCCCTTGAGGAACACCGGCTTCAGCGCCTGCTTCTCCATGTAGTCCTTGTATTCAGGCGTCTTGGTCACCTTCTCGAACAGGTCGACATAGAAGGCCTGCTGTTCCTTGGTCACCTTGCCGGGCAGGAACAGCGCGCGCAGCATCAGATACTGCACGTCGAGTCCCTCTTCCTTGCAGGTCGGGATATCGTTCCACGACTGCGTCTCGGTGACCTTGGTCTTGTAGGAGATGCGCTCCTTGTCGAACACACAGAGCGCCCGCACCTGGCCCGCGCGCCAGACTTCGAGATTTTCGCTGGGATTGTTGACATTGGCCTCGGTGTGCTCACCGACCAACTGCGTCGCCGCCTCGCCGCCGGACTTGTACGGCAGATAGGAGAATTTGGCGCCGGTCTTCTTTTCCATGAACACGGTGAGCACGTGGTCCTCACGCTTCGAACCGGTGCCGCCCATCTTGAATGGCGAACCCGATGCCTTCGCCGCTTCAACGAATTCCTTCACCGTCTTCGGGCCCTTGGCATTGTCCCACAGCACGAACTGGTCCATCGCAACTACCGACACCGGCGTCAGATCGCGCCAGTTGAACGGGATCTTTGCGGACAGCGGCAGCATGTAGATCAGCGAATAAGCGATCAGTACCTTGCTGGGATCGCCGTCGCTCGACTTCATGTAGATCAGCGCCTCGCCGCCGGAGGCTGCCCCCTTCAGCGACACCACCACCGGCGTCTTGGCGAGATTGTTCTTCTGGATCGCAGCCTGCATCATGCGGGCCATCTGGTCCGACGCGCCGCCGGCGCCGGCAGCAACCACGATCTCGATGGGCTTGGTGGGCTCCCACGCTTTGGCGGGCGAGAGAATGGGGGTAGCGGCCAGCACGGCCGCAAGCGTGGCTGTGGCGCCGATCGACTTGAACATTTGTTTCTTCCCTGTGACCCCAAGCGGACTTTGGGCGCCCGCCAATTTTGGTTGGTTCTATTCTGAGGGGTATTTTCGGTGACATCAAGCGTGCCGGACGCATGGTCGGCGCGACTTTGGTCAGGGGTCCAACATCACCTGAATCGAAAGGGGCCGCCACGCGGACGGCCCCTTGCCTCACATTTCGTCGCTCTACTTGCCCTGCCAGTTCGGCTTGCGCTTATTCAGGAACGCATCCATGCCTTCGCGGAAATCCTCGCTCATATAGGCCTTGAGGACGAGATCCTGCCCCTCGTCGCGGGTCAGCGTCTTGCGCAGGCGGCGAACGGCTTCCTTGGTGACTTCGAGCGTGATCGGCGCGTGGCTTGCCACGAGTTGAGCGAGTTCGAGCGCCCGGCGCTGCAGCGTCTCCACATCGGGCACGATCTCGTTGATCAGGCCAAGCGCGAGCGCCTCCTCTGCCTCGATGAGACGCGCAGTGAAGATCATGTCCTTGGTCCGCGCCGGACCGACCAGCGACATCACGCGGCTGATATTGGACATGGACAGGCAATTGCCGAGCGTGCGCGCGATCGGGAACCCCATGCGCGTCGCTGCCGTGCCGATGCGCAGGTCGCAGCAGGCTGCAATGCCCGCGCCACCGCCGGTGCAGGCGCCGGCGATGGCGGCGATGGTCGGCACGCGGCAGGTCTCCAGCGCTGTCAGCACGCGGTCGATTCGCGCTTCATAGTCGAGAGCATCCTGCGCCGTCTTGAATTCGCGGAACTGAGAGATATCGGTGCCCGAGGCGAACGCCTTGTCGCCAGCACCGGTGAGGATGATCGCCTTGACGGAGCGGTCGTCATTGGCTGCCGTGCAGATCTCCGCCATCCGCTCATACATGGAGAACAGCATGGCATTGCGCGCCTGCGGGCGGTTGAAGGTGATCTTGGCGATGCCGTTTTCGACGGAATACAGCAGGTCTTCGCTGGTGGGCGCAGTCATGAGTGATCTCTCTTGGCAGCCGGAATGAAAAAGGGCTGGAGCAATTATGCGCCAGCCCTTTCGGTATTGTTAGGCCGCCGCCGCGTGGGCGGCATGCAGCGTCAGGCGCTCGCGGCCTTTGTCATCGGCACCACGCCCTTGCCGGTGAGCACATCCATGGCTGCCATGACGCCACCGGCGCGATGCGGAACCTTGGCGAGTTCGAGGCCCATTTCGACGCCCGATAGCGTCCCCATCAGCATCAGGTCGTTGAAATGGCCGATATGGCCGATGCGGAAGATCTTGCCCTTCCATTTGTTGAGACCGGTGCCGAGCGACATGTCGAAATTCTCGAGCACCACCTTGCGGAAAGCGTCGGCGTCATGGCCTTCCGGCAGCAGAACGGCGGTGAGCGCCGGTGAGTGGTCCTGCTGGCGGACGGGAACGGTCTCGAGGCCCCAAGCCTTCACAGCAGCGCGTGCGGCAGCGCCGTGGCGCTTGTGGCGGGCGAACACGTTGTCCAGCCCCTCCTCTTCCAGCATCGCCACCGCTTCCTTCAGTGCATAAAGCAGATTGGTGGCGGGCGTGTAGGGCCAGGAGCCCTGCTTGTTGGCGGCGATGATCTCCTCCCAGTCCCAATAGGAGCGGAAGGAACTGTTGGCCCTGGAGGCCGCCAGAGCCTTTTCCGAGACGGCGTTGAAGCCAAGGCCCGGCGGCAGCATCAGGCCCTTCTGCGAACCCGACACCGAAACGTCGATGCCCCAGGCATCGTGCTCATATTCCAGCGAGCCGAGGCCCGACACCGTATCCACCATCAGCAGCGCCGGATGGCTCAGGCGGTCGAGGATCTTGCGTATATCCAGCGGATAGGTGACGCAGCCGGTCGAGGTCTCGTTATGGACGATCATGACCGCCTTGATGGCGTGCACCTTGTCAGCCGCAAGGCGCTTCTCGATCTCGGCGAGATCCGCGCCATGGCGCCAATCGCCCGGCACGAAGTCGATATCGAGCTTGAATTTCTCGGCGAGATTCCGCCACAGGGTGGCGAATTGCCCGGTCTCGGCCATCAGCACCTTGTCGCCAGGCGACAGCGTGTTGACGATCGCTGCCTCCCAGGCCCCCGTGCCTGACGAGGGATAGATCATCACCGGCTGCTTGGTGCGGAACACCCGCTGCATCGCAGCAAGAACATGCAGGCCGAGTTCAGCGAATTCCGGACCGCGATGGTCCAGTGTCGGCATATCCATGGCGCGCAGCACCCGGTCGGGTACGTTGGTCGGGCCAGGAATCTGCAGAAAATGCCTTCCGGTATGTACGGTCATGTGACGTTCTCCCCGAGAGTGTTCTGATGCAATGCCCGTGAATTCACCTGTAAAGGACCAAGTCCCGGGGATTGGTATACATTATGCCAGACGATTGTTCGAGTCCGTTTCGACGGGCCGCGACGGATTCTGATTCCGCGATGCACCAAACATCGCGGTGACCTGCCGTCGCTCCGGCTTGCCGCACGGTCCCTCCCTTGCCAAGGCCGAACCTCGATGCAAAGACAAACTTTCGTAACATGAGACTCACGCGATGGCGACAAAGCAGGCCGTGACGATTCGTAGTTCGGCGGCCGACAGCGCATTGGCCGCCAGACTTGCAGCCGCAACCACCGGCGACGTCTTCTTCGATGCCTTCAACCGCGGCCGTTACGCCACCGATGCCTCGTTCTACCAGATCATGCCGTTCGGCGTGGTCGTGCCCCGCACCATCGACGAAGCGCTACGCGCCATGGCGATCTGCCGCGACGACGGACGCGTGGTGACGCCGCGCGGCGGCGGCACCTCACAATGCGGTCAGACGGTGAATGAAGGCATCGTCATCGACCTGTCGAAGCATCTCAACAAGCTGATCTCGGTCGACGTCGAAAACCGCACCTGCATCGTCGAGCCCGGCATCGTGCTCGACGATCTCAACCGACAACTGAAGAAACACGGGCTATGGTTTCCCGTCGATGTCTCCACCGCCTCCCGCGCCACCATTGGCGGCATGGCCGGAAACAATAGCTGCGGCGGCCGCTCGCTGCGCTACGGCACCATGCGCGACAACACCATCGCGATGGATGCCGCGCTGGCCGATGGCACCCGGCTTCATTTCGGCGAGACAACGCCCGGCGACGATGCGCCTGCTCTCTTCCGCGAAATGCTCGCACTCGGCGAACGAGAGGCGCAGGAGATCGCCGCGCGATTCCCGCAGGTGCAGCGCCGCGTCGGCGGCTACAATCTCGATGCGCTGGTGCCGCGCAACACCCCGAACAATCTCGCGCATCTGCTCGTCGGCTCCGAAGGCACCCTCGCCTTCACCACGCAGGTCGAACTCAAGCTGTGGCCCCTAATCGGCAACAAGGCACTCGGCGTCTGCCACTTCGGCAGCTTCTATGAGGCGATGGATGCCACCCAGCATCTCGTCAAGCTGAAGCCCATCGCCGTCGAGCTGGTCGATTGCACCATGATCGCGCTCGGCCGCGACATCGCGATGTTCCAGCCGATCATCAAGAGCGCTGTGCGCGGGGATCCCGATGCGCTGCTGATCGTCGAATTCGCCGAAGCGGATGCGGCCACCAACGCCGCCAAGCTGAAGGAGCTCGGCGAGCTGATGGGCGATCTCGGCTTTGGCTGGGACAATCCACAGCGCAAATGGGGCGGCGTGGTCGAAGTCACAGAACCCGCGCTACAGTCCGGCATTGCGGAGTTCCGCGCAGCCGGCCTCAACGTCATGATGTCGATGAAACAGGACGGCAAGCCGGTCTCCTTCATCGAAGACTGCGCGGTGCCGCTGCCGCATCTCGCCGACTATACCGAGCGCCTGCTCAGCGTTTTCGCCAAGCACGGCACATCGGGCACCATGTATGCGCATGCCTCCGAAGGCTGCCTGCATGTGCGGCCGGTGCTGAACCTGAAGCTCGACAAGGACGTCAAGGCGATGCGCGCCATCGCCGAAGAAGCCTTCGAGATGGTGCGCGAATACAAGGGCTCGCATTCCGGCGAACATGGCGACGGCCTCGTCCGCTCCGAGTTTCACGCTGAGATGTTCGGCGAGCGCATCATTGCCGATTTCGCCGAGGTGAAGGACCGCTTCGATCCCAATGGCACCCTCAATCCGGGCAAGATCGTCAATCCCCCCAAGATGGATGACCGCTCGCTGTTCCGCTACGCGCCGGACTATCGTGTCAGCGAATTGAAGACCGAGCTCGACTGGTCAGCCTATCCCGGTGCGGGCGGCGGTTTTCAGGGCGCCATCGAGATGTGCAACAACAATGGCACATGCCGGAAGCTCGAGGGCGGCGTGATGTGCCCCTCCTATCGCGCCACGCGCAACGAGAAGGACGTCACACGCGGCCGCGCCAACACGCTGCGGCTCGCGATCTCCGGCCAGCTCGGCCCGGATGCGCTGACTTCGGACGAGATGGCCGAGACGATGAAGCTCTGCGTCTCCTGCAAGGCCTGCCGCCACGAATGCCCCACAGGCGTCGATATGGCGAAGATGAAGATCGAGGTGCTGGCCGCGCGCGCCGCCAGACATGGTCTGACGCTGCGTGATCGTCTCGTCGGCTATCTGCCGCGCTATGCGCCGTTCGCCGCCAAGATCGCCCCGTTGATGAATCTGCGCAACGATCACCCGGTGCTGCGCAATCTCGTGGAACGTCTCACCGGCATCAGCGCGAAGCGCAGCCTGCCTGCATGGCGCAGCGATGTGTTTCATCGCGATACCGAAGCCGTCGGCCCCGTCGATGGACACGAGGTCGTGCTGTTCGCCGATACGTTCAACCGTGCCTACGAACGCGAAAATCTCGACGACGCGCTCCGTGTACTCGTTGCCGGCGGCTATCGCGTGCATCTGCCGAAGCCGGTGGACGGCAGCTCGCGCGCGCTCTGCTGCGGCCGTACGTTCCTCTCGGCCGGGCTGGTCGATCAGGCGCGCACCGAGCTCGATCGTCTCGTCACCACCTATGCGCCGTTCGCAGCGCGCGGTCTTCCCATTGTCGGGCTTGAGCCAAGCTGCCTCCTCACATTGCGCGACGAACTTCTGTCGCTCCGCTCCGACGACGCTGCAAGAAACATCAGCGCCCACGCGTTGCTGTTCGAGGAATTCCTGGTCCGCGAAGCCGAAGCTGGTCGCCTGCAATTGCCGCTCAAGCCCATCGCGCCGAAGGCCATGGTGCATGGCCATTGCCACCAGAAATCCTTCGATGCTCTCAAGCCGGTGGAAAAGGCGCTGCGTCTGATCCCCGATCTCAAGGTGGAGACCATCGAATCCAGCTGCTGCGGCATGGCAGGCGCCTTCGGCTACGGCGCAGATACTTACCACGCCTCGATCCAGATGGCGGAAGCGTCATTACTGCCCGCCGTACGACAAGCGGAATCCTCGACACTCATCATCGCCGACGGAACATCATGCCGTCATCAGATTGCAGATGGCACACCGCGCGAGGCGCTTCATGTCGCACGGGTGCTGGCCATGAGCCTTGACGTCGGCCTCGACAGCGCGCACGCGCCGCTGCAATCTGTCTCTCTCAATTGAAGGACCGAACCATGCCCGACCTCACGCTCGACACCGCACGCAAAATTCTCGACGCCGCCCTCGCCAAAGTCATCGAAATGAAGCTGAAGCCGATGGCCATCGCGGTGCTCGATGCGCGCGGCTGCGTGAAAGCGTCGATCGCGCAGGACGGCACCAGCCTGATGCGCGGCGAAGTGGCGCATGGCAAGGCCTATGGCGCGCTGGCCATGGGCCTCGGCTCGCGTGCGCTGTTCAAGCGCGCGGAGGAGCAGCCCTATTTCATCGGTGCGGTGAACACCATGGCGCGCGGCGCCCTCATTCCCGTCCCCGGCGGCGTGTTGATCCAGGATCAATCCGGCGGCCTGCTCGGTGCCATCGGCATTTCCGGCGACACCTCCGACAATGACGAGATCTGCTGCGTTGCCGGCATCGAGGCCGCCGGCCTCAAGGCCTCGACAGGCTAGGACCTTGGGCGTGTTGGCCCGGCCTCCGCATATTCCGCCGGACGACAGCGCATTGCGCCCGCTGATCGACCGCATCGGCGCGGGGCATGTCACGAAGCGGCTGGAGATCGAGACTCATCGCGATCACCAGCTCTTCGGCCAAGGCCGCCTGTTCTTCAATCTGGAGAACTGGCTGACAGCTCCGCCGATCGTCCGCGCCGGACTCAAGCTGGCTGGCCTTTATCAGCGTGCGCGCCGCGAAGCCGATCATGTGCTCGTGCGCGAGAATGTGGTGAGGTCGTCCCGCCTGCCCGCGGCCTTTGACGGCTTCACCATCCTGCATATCAGCGACCTGCATGTCGATTTGAGCGAAGCGGCCTTGCGTCATCTGATCTCCTTCGTCGGCGATCTCCGCTACGACATCTGCGTGCTCACCGGTGACTATCGCGGCCAAACCTACGGCCCCTGGCAACGCGCCATCGATGGGGTCGGAGAACTCCGGGCCAGGCTTCGCGATCCCGCCTTCGGCATACTCGGCAATCACGACAGTATCCGCATGACGCCGTCGCTGGAGGCCATGGGCATCCGCATGCTGTTCAACGAGGTCGAGACGATCAGGCGCGGCGATGCCAGCATCTACCTCGCCGGCGTTGACGATCCGCACTTCTATCTAGCCGACGACATTCCGAAAGTCGGAGCGCAGATCCCGAAGGAAGCGTTCTCGATCCTGCTCTCGCATACGCCGGAGACCTACAAGGAAGCCGCCGAAAACGGCTTCGACCTCATGCTGAGCGGCCATACCCATGGCGGCCAGCTCTGCCTGCCCGGTGGCTATGCCATCAAGCTGGAGGCCGTGCTGCCGCGTCACATGGGCAACGGCGCGTGGCGCTACGAGAACCTTGCCGGCTACACATCGGTGGGCGTCGGCACGAGCCTGTTGCCGGTCCGCCTCAACTGCCCGCCAGCAGTGACGCTGCATCGCCTGCAATGCGAAGCGTCCTAGCGCGATCGAAGCGCAACCACAAAATGCAGACGTATTTACCTGCTATTAAGCATAAACATCCATAGTCAGCCTCAGAGCTAACTTGATGGATCGCTCAAATGGTCTCGTTCAACCAGGTTCTACGTCTACTCAGCCTGCCGATTGCCGGCAGCTTTTTCCTGATCGCGGTCCAGCTTTCCACCGGCATGGGACTTCGCTGACGGCCGCGCGATAGCAAATGCTTCACGCACCGCGCTTCACTTCCCCGGCCAGACCGGCTTGCGCTTCTCCGCAAAGGCCTTGAGGCCTTCCTTCGCATCTTCCGTCATCGAGAGAATTGCGATCTGGCTCTCCAGATAGGCGATGCTCTCGTCGAACGACATGGCCGCAATGGCGCGCATGGCATATTTGCCGCGGCGGATCGCGGTCGGCGACTTGTCGGTGATGCGCGCGATGAGCCAGTCGATCTTGGCATCGAGTTCGGCGGCCGGCACGATGTGATTCAGCAGGCCTGCGTCCTTTGCCGTTCGCGCATCGAACGGCTCGCCGGTGATGCACCATTCATTGACGAGACGGCGCGGCGCGATGGATTGCAGCAGCGCCAATACCTGCATCGGAAACACGCCGACCTTCACCTCCGGCAGACCGAAGATCGCTGTGTCGGCGGCGACGGCCATATCGGTCATGCACAGCAGCCCCATGCCACCGGCCATGCAGACCCCGTTGACCCGCGCGATCGCCGGCTTGGTTGCACTTTGCGACAACCGCATCAGATCCGCGAGATCGCCATTCGGCCTGGAGAAATCCTGCGCGAAAGCCGAACCGGAATTGGCGAGATCGGCGCCGGCGCAGAATGCCTTCTCGCCCGCACCGGTCAGCACAATCGCGCGCACGTCCGTATCGTCATGGGCGCGGCGATAGCCATCCGCGATACCGGCGATGACATCGGCATTCATCGCATTGCGCTTCTCAGGCCGGTTGATGGTGATCCAGAGTGCCGCGCCCTTCTTCTCAAGGATCACGCTGTCATTGGCCATCGGATGTGCTCGCTGTTTCGGATGCGGTATCGCGGGTATAGCGGCTCACACGCGCCGCGCCAAACCTTGCTCGTCTCCGGCGCGGTTCTCGGACTCCACTGCCCGCTTGTAGCCGTCGCGCTGCTGCAACCGCGCCCAATAGGCCGTAACAGCCGGTCCGAATTGCGGCGCCAGACCAAGGCGCTGCGCCAGCAGCAGCGCATAGCCGACCGAAATATCCGCCGCTGTGAAACGGCCGGCACAGATATGCTCGTTTGCCGCCGTGATGGTTTCGATGACGCGCAATCGGCCGAGAAACCAGCGCGAATAGTCCTCGACCACCTGCGGATTGCGGCGTTCTTCCGGTTCGAGCTGCGAATAGCGCAGCACCAGCGTCTGCGGGAAGGTCAGCGTCGCCTCACCGAAATGCAGCCAGTTCAAAAACGGCCCGTAATCCGGCTCATCCACGCCGACGGCCAGCGGCGTTGGTCCATATCTGGTGACGAGATATTGCGCGATCGCAGCGGATTCGGTCATCCGCGTCTCGCCGTCCAGCATCAGCGGTATGGTGCCGAGCGGATTGATGCCGAGATATTCCTTGGCGTGAACGCGCGGCGGAAATGGCAGCATCTTGAGCTCATAGGCCAGCCCGAGCTCTTCCAGCGTCCAGAGCGGGCGGAACGAGCGCGCGCGGGCGCAGTGATAGAGCGTGATCATCTGATGAAGCCTCCCGGAAATGCCAGGGCGATTACCGCCGTTTGCCGTCCATTGGCGGCAGCGATGAGACTTCGTCAAGAGTGTTGCGAACCGCGGCTGTAAATGAACGCAGCGCTATTTGACTTCCCTGTGTCGCGCCTCGGGCCAGACCTGTTGCGACGGCCGATCGGGCACCGGGCCGCGATCTTCGGGCGACACCAGGGCGGCTCGCGAAAAGGCCCGGAAAAAGCCGCCGCGTGGCACCGCATTGGTGCCCGTCGCCTCGGATAGCGGGACCTTGCCAAAACTGTCCTTCAGCTTGGCCATTGGCGTCTCCAGCAAATAATAGGACAGCATCGACAGACCGATCGTGACAGCGAAGACGATCGCGACCTGCAAGATGGGCACCTTGGCACCGCCCAGCGCTGCGTCATTGATGCCGAGATAGAACAGCACCGGCAGGTGAAACACATACATTGCGTAAGACATCTGCCCGAGCCCGCGCAGCAGCGGGATCGACAGGATCGCCGTCATCACGCGCTTCAGAATGCCGTTGTCGAACACCATGGTCGCAACGAAGGAGACGCTGACCATGGCATAGGCGATCAGCGCGATGGTCCAGTAGACGGCCTGGGAGGTGATGATACCGTAATTGCGCCCCATGCGATCGAGCGTGAGGATGACCAGCGCGCCCAGGAACAGCGCGAGGCAGCGCCAGCCGCGCAGCGGCCTGTTCTCGAATTCGCGCAGCGCGAGCCAACCGCCGAGCGACAGCGACAGCATGCGCGTGAACAGCGACATATAGACGACGTCGCCGGCTTCGCGCGGATCGTGATCGATCAGGATCACCGCCATCACCAGACCGCTGGCAATGGCCAGCAACGGCACCACGATGCCTGTGACGCGAGCCAGCCACCGCGGCGGCACCAGCAGGATCAGCAGCGGCCAGAAGAAATAGAACTGCTCCTCCACCGACAGCGACCAGGTGTGCTCGAGCGGATTCGGCACCGGATGCAGCGGATGGTAGAAGTTGAAAGTGTAGCTGAGCAGGCTGATCGTATCGGCCGTGCTGAATTTGAACAGAAAGAGGCAGGCGACCACTGTGAGATAGTAGACCGGAAAGATTCGCAGCACCCTGCGTATGTAAAAATCCCGGAACGAAATGCGCCCAGTCTTGGCGCGCTCGCGCAATAGCAGGCGTGTGATGAAAAAGCCCGACATCACGAAAAAGATGTCGAGCGCGATATAGCCGACGCGCGACAACTGGTTGATATGCCAGATGGTGTTATAGAGGCTGCTTTCCAGCACCTGCGGGCAGTGAGAGAAGATCACCACCACCACGCCGATCCCGCGAAAACCGTCGAAGGCCGGAAATTTCTCCAGCCTTTTGCCTGCGGTCGCACTCTCCGACATCATCTGCTCCCCGTTTTCTTTCGGGGATAGCCAGCGCCGCGGCGTCGGGGGTAAAGGGCATTTACGAGTCTACCACCTCGCCAAAAATGTCAGGACTTAACCTGAATGCGCGGTTACATGCACCGGTAAGGGTAAACGGACAAGCGGCGACATCGGTACGCGGCGCAGCGCGGTTACCAGCCGTTAAGGATCCCACGCGACGCTGGGAACGATCGAATTCGACTCAACTTGTTTCGACAAGAGTGAGGGGGACGACGATGACCCAGATCGAACATCTTCGCGAACAGGCACAACGCGCCGAGCGCCTGGCCCGCAACATGCTGGACGCGGCAACCGTCACCCGCCTGCTGGAAGCATCGGAAGATTATCGGCGGCAAGCCGACCATCTCGAACAGCGCAGCCGCTGCGGGACCATGGCACAGGAACCGATGCAGCCGTTGTCGGCGGTGCGAAAAATCGATTGACCTGGAGGTCGATGGATCGGGATGCCCTCGAAGGCCACCTGGCGTTCCGTCATACGATGTCGTGAGGAACCTTGGTGGGCGCACTAGGGCTCGAACCTAGGACCCGGTGATTAAGAGTCACCTGCTCTACCAACTGAGCTATGCGCCCGGATCCGATCCGGATATCCCCGCGGGGACGGCTGCGTGTAGCAAAGCCCCCCGGGGATGTCCAGCGATGCCGTCATAAAAAATGCATCGAATTTCGCTTTTGCGAAAACAATGAAAAGCCGCCAGGATTCAGCGGCTTTTCGTCGATGTGGCAGTGGACAACCAGGTCGTTTCAGAGCCGTTCCGCATCCGGCGGATCGTCATGGCCGAATCCGGAACGCTCAAAGGCGGGCGGGAAGCCCGGTCCTTCGAAACTGCCGCGCTCAAAGCCGCCGGGGCCGCCCTCCGGGCGCGGGCCGCGGTGGCGCCAACCCTCGCCGCCGCCGAGGCGGCCCATATGGGTCAGCACCGCGAGCCGACGCTTCTGGCCGTCATCGAGGGTCTTGTAGAGCGGATCGGCGGCCCCGGCGATTTTTTTCAAAGCCGCAGCGGTCGCCGCCATATCGTCGGCGCGCTTCTGCAGGCGGTCGACGGGATTGACGGGCGTGTTGCCCTGCGCGTCGTTCTCGCGCGCCTTGCGCTCTTCCATCCGCGCATTGGCGCGGTCGATGCGCAGCTTGGCGAAATCGCGTACCGAGCTCTCCACCGCCGGCCACAGCTTCTCCTGATCGGGCGTGAGCTTAAGTCCAGCCTTGACGGCTGCGATGCGCGCATCGACGAAGGCTCCGCGGTCCTCCGGGCTCATACGCATATGTTCGTGCATCCACGGGCGATGCTGGGCATAGACCGCTGAGGATCCTGCAATCACCGCAACCGCGGCGCCGGCGAGCAACAGCTTTTTCATGGCAACCTCCTTCGAAAGAGCTTGCCATGAAGATGCGCACCCGGCTGCCGCGCTTCAACTTACGCTTTGGCCATATCATGTCGCGATGTTGCTGGCGCCGCGACAGCCGCGTCGCGACACACGAATTCCGCTAGAGCAGCCCGAGCACACGCGGCAGCCACAGCGAAATCTCCGGAATGAAGGTCACGGCGACGAGGAACATCAGCATGGTGAGCAACCACGGCCACACCGCGATGGTGAGTTCGGTGATGCCCATCTTGGCGATGCCCGAGGCCACATAGAGATTGAGGCCGACCGGCGGATGGCACATGCCGACTTCCATATTCACCACCATCAGGATGCCCAGATGCACGGGATGGACGCCGAGCTTGACGGCGATGGGAAACAGGATCGGCGCTGTGATCAGCACAATGGACGAGGCTTCCATCACATTGCCGGCGACCAGCAACAGGATGTTGACGAAGATCAGGAACGTCCACCAGTTGACGCCCATATCGACGATCCAGGCGGTGAGTTGCTGCGGGATCTGCTCCGACGTCATCAGGAACGAGAACAGCACCGCATTGGTGATGATGTAGAGGATCATCGCACTCATGCTGGCCGAGCCGAGCAGCACCCGCGGCACATCCTTCAGGCCCATGTCCTTGTAGACGAACACGGCGATGACGAAGGCATAGACCGCGCTGACGGCGGCGGCTTCGGTCGGCGTGAACCAGCCGCGATAGATGCCACCCAGCACGATGAAGATCAGCAGCAGACCCCAGATACATTCGCGGAACGCCTTGAAGCGCGCGCCCCAGGTTGCCCGCGGCAGCCGCGGATAATCGAATTTCCAGGCGCGATAGACCGTGGTGGCACCGAGCAGCGTCGCCAGCATCAGGCCGGGAATGACGCCGGCGATGAACAGCTGGCCCACCGAGGCCGAGGTGACTCGCGCGCCATCCGGCCCGAGCGCGACGCTGCCGCCGGTGGCCACCGCATAGATCACCATCACGATGGAGGGCGGGATCAGGATGCCGAGCGCGCCCGAGGTGGTGATGACGCCGGCGCCAAAACGCTTCGGAAAGCCCTGCGCCACCATCGCCGGCAGCAGGATCGAGCCGATGGCGATCACGGTGGCAGGCGACGATCCGGAGATCGCTGCGAACAGCGCGCAGGCCATGACGCCGGCGAGACCGAGGCCGCCATACCAATGCCCAACCATCGAAGTCGCGAAATTGATCATGCGCCGCGCGACGCCGCCATGGGTGAGGAAGTTTCCGGCGAGAATGAAAAACGGGATCGCCATGATCTCGAAATTCTCGATGCCGGTGAAAAGCTTCAGCGCCACCGCCTCGATCGGCACTTGCGTCAGGAAGAACAGGAAGGTGAGCACTGTCAGGCCGAGCGCAATCGAGATCGGCATGCCGGTGAGCATCAGCGCAATGAGCAGCGCGAAGATGATCAGCGTGGTCATCGTGCGCCCTCCGGCGTCGGGCCGACCGCGGTATCGACCTCAATGCCCTCCACATGGCTGTGATCGTGATGCGGCAGGTCGTCGTTGCGCCAGTAGTTGAAGGCGACCTGGAGGAAGCGGAAGCACATCAGGTAGGAGCCGAGCGGAATGCAGAGATAGACGATCCAGCTCGGCAGTTCGAGATCGGGCGAGGTCTGGTCGGTCTCGGACAGCCCGATGACGAAACTCGCCCCCATGGTGCCGATGATGCCGGTGAACAGCGCGCCGCACAGCAGGCCGAACATGATCGTGACCTTGCGCCAGCGCGGATTGAGCTTCAGCACCAGCACATCGACGCCCACATGGATGCCCGTGCGCACGCCATAGGCCGCGCCGAACTTCGCCATCCAGACGAACATGTAGATGCACAGTTCCTGCGCCCAGGAGAGATGAATGCCGGCGAGAAACTTGTAGACCGCCATCGCGCCGGGCAGCGTGCGGTTGGAAACGACGAAGTCCGTGGTGTAACGATGCGCCACCGCCACGAAGATCACCAGCGTCGCGGCGCCGATCAGCGTCGCGATCAGGGTTTCCTCGAGACGATCGAGGATGCGTAACAGGAATTTCAAGATGGTCCCCCTACCCCACACTCCGCCCTCATGGTGAGGAG
>JAEXHR010000340.1 GCA_023449855.1 Pseudomonadota bacterium
CCCTTCAGCTTGGCGATCTGGCCGACGATCGAGCCGCCGGATCCGGCCGCGGCGGAGCCGACCACCGTCTCGCCTTCCTTCGGCTTGCCAACATGCAGCAGGCCGAAATAGGCGGTGAGGCCGGCGATACCGTAGATCGACAGCAGATGCGTGAGCGGCGCCATGCGCGGCATCTTCGCCAGATGCTTCGCCGGTACCGCCGCATAGTCCTGCCAGCCGGTGTCACCGAACACGATGTCGCCGGGCTTCAGCGCATCCGATTTCGACGACACCACTTCGGCGATGCCGCCGCCGGCCATCACGGTGTTCGTCTCCACCGCCGCGCGATAGGTCGCGCCATGCATCCAGGCGCGGTTGGCGGCATCGAGCGAGATATAGCGCACGCGCAGCAGCGCCTCGCCGTCCTTCGGTTCGGGGATCGTGCCATTGGTGAGCTTGAAATGCTCAAGGCCGAGTTTGCCGGCGGGCTTCTCCGCCAGAAGAACCTGCCGGTTGATGGTATCGGTCATATCTGCCTCCCGTTGTTTGTTCGTTGGCGGGCAGGCTACGCGGCATGAGCGCGATGGGCAATGCGATCGCGTAGCCCGGATGGAGCGCAGCGCAATCCGGGGACCGGCGTTTCAGCAATCTCGACATCCCCGCATTGCGCTACGCTCCATGCGGGCTACAGGTGCCTCAAAAAAACTGCAGCTCGTCCGCCTTGCCGCCGCGCAGCACCGTCGCATATTCGATCGCCACGAACAGGCCGCCCGCGACATAGATTTTTCGCGGCACGGTGCGCGCGAGCTGCTGGCTGAGCTTCACCGCATCCTCCATCGCATTGGCCACATGGATGCGCGCGGTGGAGTGCACCTTTCGCGCGGCGGCGCCGACGATCCGCGCATCGGCGCCCTTGTGATAGGCGCGGGTGCAGACGATTACGCCGAAATGCGGCGCCAGATGCTGCGCGATCTCGTCCACATTCTTGTCGGCGGAGACGCCGAGCACCAGCAGCCAGTCGTCCTTGCCATGCACCGCATGCAGTCCGCGCAGCGCCTGCATCACGCCGTCCGGCGTGTGGCCGACATCGATCACCGTGAGCGGATCGCGCTGGATCACTTCGAGACGGCCGGGCCATGCGGTCTCGCGCAGGCCGGTGCGGATGGCGTGATCGATCTGAATGGCGTCAGCATCCGGATGCATGCGCTGCATCCACAGCAGGAACAGCGCCGCGGCGATGGCGGCATTGTTGAGCTGGAATTCGCCGTGCAGGCCAATCTCGAGACCGCGCAAAATGGTCTCGCCGACGCGGCAGTTGAAATTCTGCGCCTTGGCCGAAGTCACCACATTATTGATGACGATGCCTTCGCCCACATGCAGGCCCGTCACGTGCCGGTTGCGATTATATTCGGCGAGATGCGAGCGCAGCGGCAGGCAGTTCTCGCCATAGATCACGGTGCCATGGCTGGCGCAGGCATCGCTCTTGTCGGAGGCGATCAGCACCAGCGAATTGCCGAGCAGCGCGGTGTGTTCGAGGTCGACGGAGGTGACGCAAGTGAGCGTGGCGCCGATCAGTCGCACGGGGTCGTAGCGGCCGCCGATGCCGGCCTCGAACACGGCGAGGTCGCAGCCGATCTCCTGGAAATACAGGCAGGCCAGCGCAAACTGTGCCTCGAAGGCGCCGAAGGTCTCCTGGAGCCCGTGATGCCCGATATCGGCAATCGCCGTGGCGACTCGCAGGACCAACGCGTCGAGCAACTCGTCGTCGATGGGCGTGCCGTCGACCTGGAAGCGCTCGTTGAAGCGATACAGATGCGGCGAAGTGAACAGGCCCGTGCGCAGACCGAAGGCGCGGCCGATGGACGCTGTGAAGGCGGCTGTCGAGCCCTTGCCGTTGGAGCCGGTGATGACGAGCGAATGCTGCTGCAACCACGCGCGATCGATGGCGAGCACATCGAGCAGCAGCGCGAGGCGCGCGAGGCCGATACCGCCGGTGCCGTATTTGGGCAGGTTAAACATCGATCAGGCCCAGCGATGTGAAGGTGTGGCGCCAGATGCGCAGGATCAGGTCCGCGCGGCCGGCGTCTTCAAGGAAGCGTATCGAGGGATTGGCATTGACCTCGATGACGCGCAAGGCCGACGGATCGCCGTCGATGTCCGTGAACAGATCGACGCCGCCCGCGCGCAGGCCGAGCGCCTTCATGGCCTTGCGTGCGGCGGCGAATACGGCTTCTGCATCGCCTGGCTCTGCGAAGTCCATGCGGCCGCCCGCAGCGAAATTGTTGCGGCCGAACAGACAGACCTCTGCGCCTCGCTCCGGAACGTCATTCCAATCGACGAATTGCTCGTGCAGCGGTGCCGCGGAGACGCCGAGGGCCTCCATTTGCGGCTGCCTCGCCGCAAGCAGCTTGCGCACCGATTTTCTGCCATCGCCGACCAGCACAGGAACATGCTTGGATGCGCAATAGACGATGTCGTCATCCAGCATGAAGATGCGATATTCGTTCCCCATCTGGACAGGCTGGATAAGGATCGCGTCGTGATAGCGTTCGACGCTTCGCAGATAGATGGTCAGGTCGTCGGAGCCGCTCACGATCTGCGCGAAATCGCCGCGCGATCCGTTCAGTGGTTTAATGAAGGCGTGCTCGTTCAGCGTTTTGAAATAAGCCAGCGCATCCTCGCGCTCATGGCCGGGCGGGCGATGCTTGCGGTGCCGGTCATGCAGGAAGAAGTAATCGCCGCCCAGCGTCGCGATGCCGGCGCGGGCCATCAGCACATTGGCCATGTGCTTGTCATTGGCCAGCGTCGCCGCTGTCGCCGTGTTCTGAGGAAAGAACGAGCCGCGGCCGGCGCCGAACGCGGCGCGTTTGCCGGTGCCGGACACTTCGAAGATCAGGCCGGTGCCGCCATCGAGTTCGGCAAAGTCCAGCCCCAGCTCGCTTGCGGCATAATCCGCATAGATCGTCTGGTCGGGGTAACAGGCCGGCTTGCCGGCGCGGATGGCGCGAAACTGGGTCATCAAGGCCTTGCGCCGAAGATTGAACGCGGGAGCGGCTCGGTGCGACTCCCGAAGGAGCCGGAAATTACCGGAACCGGAGTGGCCAATCCAGCATTGGACTTCGGCAAGGATCGGTCCGGGAAGCAAAGTTTGGAGAAATTAAATGTCCCAGATCAAATTTGGCCCTTGCCGGCCGGTAACCTGGTTTGCAAATTTGTGACCCGCCCCGCTCAATCGGCAATTGCACTTCAGGGCGTCTTTGAATAGATGTCATTCGCATCTGCGAGAAACCGAATTAGCCAAGTGCCGCAAGGGCTTCTCAGCATCTGACGCGGCTCGGAATGTAATCGTTCTAAGCTAAGCCCGCACCGGAAAATCATATCCCATGAGCGCCTTTCACCGTGAAACCGTGACCTCCGTCCAGCACTGGACCGACACGCTGTTCTCCTTCCGCGCCACGCGCGACACCTCTTTCCGCTTCCAGAATGGCCAGTTCGCCATGATCGGCCTCGAAGTCGATGGCAAGCCGCTGCTGCGCGCCTATTCGATGGCCAGCGCCAATCACGAGGAAGAACTCGAATTCTTCAGCATCAAGGTGCCGGACGGTCCGCTGACCTCCCGCCTGCAGAAGATCAAGGAAGGCGACACCATCCTGGTCGGCCGCAAGGCCGTCGGCACGCTGATCACCGACAGTCTGCTGCCGGGCAAGCGCCTCCTGATGCTGTCCACCGGCACCGGTCTCGCGCCCTTCGCCAGCCTGATCAAGGATCCCGAAGTCTATGAACAGTACGAGCAGGTCGTGCTGGTGCATGGCTGCCGCCAGGTCTCCGAACTGGCCTATGGCGAGCGCCTGGTCGAACGGCTGCAGAAGGATGAGCTGTTCGGCGAGCTGATGAAGGACAAGTTCACCTATTACCCGACCGTCACCCGCGAGCCTTTCCGCAATCGCGGCCGCATCACGGATCTGATCGAGTCCGGCCAGATCTTCAAGGACATGGGTCAGGGCCCACTCGACATCGAAACCGACCGCGTCATGCTGTGCGGCAGCCCGGCGATGCTCGAGGATTTGAAACACATGTTCGAGAAGCGCAATTTCATCGAAGGCGCCGGCAACAAGCCCGGACATTTCGTGATCGAAAAGGCCTTCGTCGAGCGCTGAGCGCGCTCAGTCCCTCATCCTGAGGAGCCGCGCAGCGGCGTCTCGAAGGATGGCGACAGGCTCCGGAGCCCGGCCATCTCATGGTTCGAGACGCGTGCAAGGACGCGCTCCTCACCATGAGGGCAGAGACAATCTGCACCGCATTGCAAAACCCGCGCTCCGGCGCGGGTTTTGTCGTCTTGGGCACGGCAAGACTTGAGCAGGCCTGATGCGCTAGGCTGTATCGCCCGGCACCGGCAGCGGCGTCGGTTGTGATCTCTGCGTCATCCGAACTTCGTAAGGCTGAACGCCCACCATTTGCGAGCAGGTCCATGCAAACCGTGATGCTACCGTTCACGCCGCGCTTCATCGTCTTGACGATCTGCAGCGTGGCTACCCTGTTTCTGATTGGCATCGGCATCCTGGACCCGCGGCTGATCCACCTCGTCGTCATTCCCGCCACCGTGTTCGGCTGCCTCGCCGCGCTCGGTTTTCACGATCTGGTGCAGAAGGACCATGCGGTCCTGCGCAACTATCCGATTTCGGCGCATATCCGCTTTCTGCTCGAGGAAATCCGTCCGGAGATGCGGCAGTATTTCTTCGAGAGCGAGAAGGACGGCATGCCGTTCAGCCGCGATACGCGGGCTGTGGTCTATCAGCGCGCCAAGATGGTGCTCGACAAGCGCCCCTTCGGCACCCAGAAGAACGTCTATGAAGAGGGCTATGAGTGGATGAATCACTCGGTCGCCCCGAAGCCGCATGCGGCCGAGCAGTTTCGCATCACCATCGGCGGGCCGGACTGCCTGCGGCCTTATTCAGCTTCGGTGCTCAACATCTCCGCCATGAGCTTCGGCGCGCTCAGCCAGAACGCCATCCGCGCGCTCAATGCCGGGGCGAAGCGCGGCAACTTCGCCCATGACACCGGCGAAGGCGGCGTCAGCCCCTATCACGAGCAGGAAGGCGGCGACCTGATCTGGGAGGTCGGCTCCGGCTATTTCGGCTGTCGCACCAAGGACGGCAATTTCGATCCCGACAAATTCGCTGCGCGTGCTTCGCTCGATCAGATCAAGATGGTCGAGCTCAAGATCAGCCAGGGCGCCAAGCCCGGTCACGGCGGCGTGCTGCCGGCAGCGAAGGTGTCGGAAGAAATCTCACGCATCCGCGGCGTGGCGATGGGCGAAGACTGCATCTCGCCGCCCTATCACAAGGCGTTCTCGACGCCGGTCGAGATGATGCAGTTCATCGACACCATGCGCCGCCTGTCCGGCGGCAAGCCGGCCGGCTTCAAGCTGTGCATCGGCCATCCCTGGGAATTCCTCGCCATCTGCAAGGCGATGCTGCAGACCGGCATCTATCCTGATTTCATCGTCGTCGACGGCAAGGAAGGCGGCACCGGTGCGGCGCCGCTGGAATTCATGGATCACCTCGGCATGCCGATGCGCGAGGGCGTGAACTTCGTGCACAATGCGCTGATCGGCATCGGTGCGCGCGATCGCATCAAGATCGGCGCATCCGGCAAGATCGCCACCGCCTTCGATATCGCGCGCGCGATGGCGCTCGGCGCCGACTGGTGCAATTCGGCACGTGGCTTCATGTTCGCGCTTGGCTGCATCCAGTCGCTCAGCTGCCACACCGATCGGTGCCCGACCGGCGTCGCCACGCAGGATCCGACGCGTGCGCGCGCGCTCGCGATCCCGCAGAAGACCGACCGCGTGCTGAACTTCCACGAGGCGACGCTGCATGCGCTGGCCGAGCTGATCGCGGCTGCGGGCCTCGAGCATCCGCAGCAGATCCGCGCGATGCACTTCTCGCATCGTTCGCCGGACAATGACGTGACGTCGTTCACGCAGCTCTATCCGGAGCTGAAGCCGAACGAGCTGATCCACGGCACCAACGACCGGCGTTTCCGCGATGCCTGGGCGATGGCGCAGGCGGATTCGTTCCAGCCGTTGGGGATATGAGGGGCGGGGTAGTTCATCGTAGCCCGGATGGAGCGCAGCGTAATCCGGGATTCAGAGCATCAGTAGCTCGCCGGTCCCCGGGTTACGCTCCGCTTCACCCGGGCTACAGTTCGGCGCGTCAGAAATCCCCGTGCAGACGTCCCGAGAAGATCGACACCGGGCCGCGATCCGCGTTGTAGGCGGGGTTGACGATCAACTGATAGTCCGCCGTGAAGGTCAGGTTCTTGTCGATCGCATAGGCGTAAAACGTCTCGAAGATACGCTCGTTGCTGTAGTTCAGCCGTCCGTCGCCGATCAGCAATCCGTTGCCGCCCGCCGCCAGGAAATCGCGATGCGCGGCTGACAGGCCGTTGATGGCGCCGCCGATGCCGATGGTGTCGGCGGCGCGGCCCCAGCGTCCACCCTTGATGGAGAGGCCGCCGGAGACGCTGCGGTCGATATCGGTGAAGGACAGGATCTCGTTCTGGCCATCGTTCCAGCTGGCGCGGCCGAACAGGCCGATCTCGTCGGCGATTTCCTGCTCGCCATTGAGATAGAAGCCATACTTGTCGCGCGGCCGGCGGATCGAGGCCATCACATCGTTGATGTCGAGCAGGGGATCGGTGGCCGCGATGGCCAGCGCGCCGCGATAGCTGCCGGTATTGCCGCGATTGAAGAAGGCGCCGACGCGCACCTTGCCGGGGCGGTCGAAAATCTGGTGCCGTTCCTCGAATTCGACCACCGCGCCGCTGGACTTGAAGGTGAGGAGGTCACTGTTCGGCTGCGACGGCACCTGGAACAGGCCGGCGCGCACCGCCCAGTCCTTGCGGTTCAGCTCGATCACGCCGCCGCGGGTGAAGCCGGGCAGGTCGGCCGGGAAGTCATAGGCGGCAGCGGCCCACATCGACCAGTTCATGAAGTCGGCGCGGGGGTCTTTCGCGTAGGTATTGCCGTCGAAGAAATCGCCGACCGCGAAACGGCCCACGGTCAGCGTGATGCGGTCGATGTCGCGCTTGCCGGCGAGCTGGTTGGGGCCATCCGGGACGTCCTCCTGCTCGCCACCAAGACCGAGGGTCTGGCGGAACATGTAACGCTGCGGGCGGATCCTCGGATAGGAGCCGCCGGCCTTCTGCGCCTCACCATTGGAGAAGCCGGCGATGCCCAGCGTGCCGTTAAAGCCAAAGCCCTGAGCGAGCTCGGGATTGAAATAGAACTCGCCGCCGTCCCACAAGCGCCAGCCGAGGAAGGCGGTGGTGGTGAACGTCTCTCTGAACTGGCGACTTCCGGACAGGCTGTTGGCGCCTTGATAGGGCGAGTTGAAGCTCGGATAGCCGGAGCCGATGAACGTCGTCTGGTAATGGATATTCCAGTCGGTCGGTTCGGGCAGCGTCGACCGGTTCTTGATCGGCGTTGTCGGCAGCCAGGACGGCATGTCGTTGAATCGGTAGTTCAGGCCGAGCTTCACCGCATGGATTTTCGGATCGACATCGACAGTGGGCAGGCCGTAGGCGCCGAGCCCATAGGTCTGCCGCGACAGGTCGATATAGTTGTATTCGAGCCTGGCGGTCCAATTGCCGCCGACCGCAGTCTCAACGCCGGCGCCGACAGTCCAGCCGGTATGGTCCTTCTGTTCGGCGGCGAAGATGTTGCCATCGGTATCGAGCACATTGATCTTGGTCTTGCCCCAGGCAAAACCGGCTGTCGCATAAGGCAGCCACGTGCCGACGGCGTAACCGATGCGGCCGCGCGCGGTTGCGAAATAGTCGAAGGTGGTTTGGTACGGATCGGCGCCGAGGCGTGCGGTATCGGTGGGGCTGATGAAAGTCGCGTCGACTTCGACGCCGAGCACGATACTGTTGCCAAACTGCCGATTGTAGCCGCCCTGAAAGCCGCCGATCAGGCCGGTCGATGTGGACGGCAGGAAGACGCCCTGCGCCGGCAGCGGATTGGTGTTAGCGCCGAGCTGCGCGCCGCCATAGCCCATATGCGTGCCGATATAGAAGCCGCTCCAGTCGTAAGCGGGCTGCAGCCGCGCCTTCACGGGCATGTCGGCGGCTACGGCAATACCGTCAAAGGTGAGAACGCCGATTGCGGCGCCGACCAGCACGCCTCTTGCCATAAAATCTCGTGAAAAATAGAGGCTCGTCACTCAGCGTCACCCTTAACTATCGCCGATAACGGCCACTTGATATCCCATAGAAGCGGCCGATTCGTCCGGACGAGAGGGCCACAATCGCAATGTTCTTGGTCAAAACGGGAGCTGGTTTTCCCCGACCCCTCCGTTCTCTGACACTGCTTTATGACGACTCGATTACACAAAAAGAAGACCCGCCCGGGGACAACCCGGCGGGTCGGAAGGTCCGACACGGGGTGGATGAGGCGCCCGTGCCGGACGCAACTCCACATCAGTCGATCGGGACCCGATCAGTAATTGCAGGTGCGGACACGGCCCATATAGTTGCCGTAGACGTCGTACTGGCGGACCCAGCCGCAGCGATAGCCGTAGCCGTGACCGTAGTAGCCATTGCTGGCGGCAACGGCCGAACCGACGATGGCGGCGCCGGCCAGGCCGGCGGCGATACCGAAACCGACGCCCGGGCCCTTGGCCTGGGCCTGCTGGGTGGAGGACGCCATCGCGCCGGCGGCGGTCATGGCAACGAGAGCAACGGCAGCAATCCTGGACTTGATCGACATGAGAAACTCCATCCTGTTTGAGTGCAGCCATCATTGGCCTGCATGCCCATCAGTCGGAGCCTAAAAGGATCGGGTTCGAGGCCGGTTCGAACTATTTGGTTTCAGCAATGTGTCGTCGGTGAAACAAAGCCGTGACCCGTAGGATGGGTTGAGCGCAGCGAAAACCCATGCTGGCCGTCGATGCAGCAGTCTCGGTCGATGGGTTTTTGCTCCGGCGCTCACGCGCCTCCGCTCAACCCATCCTACAAAGCATCCGGCTCGCGATCGAACACAGTCACATCGAAACGGTGCATGTCGTCCAGCAATTCGCAGAACGTCTTCGCGCCGTGTGCAAGCAATTGCTCGCCCTTCTCGGCGCTGGCCTGCGTGGCGTCGCCGATCGCGCCGGACGCATGCAGGTCTTCTGACTGCCACGCGAATGGTGCGGGGCGGCTCGCGGACAGCCAGCGGTATTGCTTCTCCATCGCGATGGTCGCTGGCGTGAAATTCGCGATCCTGTCGGTGCGGACATGCTCGGGATAACGCGCCAGCATGATCGAGGTCTCGATGGCGCCGCCATGGATGCCATGGCGGATTTCTTCATCGGTGAACAGGCCGTCGGGCGTGCCGAAACGCGCCCAACTCGTCGTCGCAACCAGCATGCCATATTCAGCGCGCAGGTCCTGCGCGGCCAGCGCCATCGCAGCGCTGTTGCCGCCATGGCTGGTGACCATCACGAGTTTCTGAACGCCGGCACGCGCGACGCTTTCGCCGATCGCGGTCCAGCTCTGCAGGGCGATCTCGGTCGGCAGCGTCAGCGTACCGGGGAAAGAGAGATGTTCGGTGGAAATGCCGACGGGCTGCACCGGCAGGAATGTCGCCGGAATGTCTGCCGGCAACAGACGCTGTACTTCGGCGAGATAAGCCTCGGCGATCATCACATCGGTGCCGAGCGGCAGATGCGGTCCATGCTGTTCCGTCGCTGCCAGCGGCAGCACCGCAATCCATGATGACGGATCGCCCTTGGCGATGTCGGGCCAATGGATGGCAGTCCAGTCACGAGGCGGTGTGTGTGATGTCATCGGGATGCTGTTCTTTGCGGAGGCTGGCGGGGTAGTCAGTCCCGCGATTGCTTCCTATCATGGGCCAGAACACTTGCTGGAGTCCAATATGGGTCTGTTGTCCCTCGCGCGCACGTTAACCATTGGGGCTGCGATCATGATTTCGCTGCCGGCGGCCTTCGCGCAGGGCAAGCTCGACAAGGTGTCGTTCGGCACCAACTGGGTCGCCGAGGCCGAGCATGGCGGTTTCTTCCAGGCCGTGGTCGATGGCACCTACAAGAATTATGGCCTCGACGTCACCATCGTGCCGGGTGGCCCCAATGTGAACAACCGCATCCTGCTGATCTCCGGCAAGCTCGACTTCTTCATGAGCGCCAATACGCTGCAATCCTTCGATGCGGTGGCGAACAATGTCCCTGTGATCGCCATTGCAGCGATCTTCCAGAAGGACCCGCAGGTCTTCGTGTCGCATCCCGATCCGAAGGTGACGAAGCTGGAAGACCTCAAATCGAAGACGCTGTTCATTTCGAAGGAAGGAATCGTTGGCTACTTCCAGTGGATGAAGCTGGAATACGGCTTCAGCGAATCCCGGGTGAAGCCCTACAACTACAATGCGCAGCCCTTCATCGTGGACAAGAACAGCGCCATGCAGGGTTATGTCACCTCCGAGCCGTTCCTGATCGAGAAACAGGCCGGCTTCAAACCCAATGTGATGCTGCTCGCGGATTACGGCCTCAACGGCTATTCGACGCTGATCGAGGCGCGGCGCGAGACGGTGGAGAAATCGCCGGACATGGTGCAGCGCTTCGTCGATGCCTCGATCATCGGCTGGTACAATTATCTCTACGGCGACAACAAGGCCGCAAATGCGATGATCAAGAAGCTCAATCCGGAAATGACCGATGAGCTCCTGGCCTATTCGACCGCGGTGATGCGAGACCAGGGCATCGTCGATTCCGGCGATACGCTGAAGAACGGCATCGGCGCCATGAGTGACGAGCGAGCGGCGAGCTTCTTCGACAAGATGTCGCGCGCCGGCGTCGTCAAGCGCGATATCGACTATCGCCGTGCCTATACGCTGCAATTCGTCAACAAGGGCGTCGGGCTCGACATCAGGCCGAAGAAGTAGACGATGGCGTCGCTTGTGTCGTCCGAGGACGAGTTTGCGATACGTCTGCGCGGCGTGACGAAGATCTATGACAACGGCACACGGGCGCTCGGCCCGCTGGATCTGGATGTCCGCAAGGGCGAGTTCGTCTCGCTGCTCGGCGCCTCCGGTTGCGGCAAGTCCACGGCGCTGCGGCTGATCGCAGGGCTGGCCGCTCCGACATCCGGCGCCGTCGATATTCCTGCACGCATGTCGCGCCACGGCGTCGGCTTCGTGTTCCAGGAGCCGACATTGATGCCGTGGACCACGGTGCGCGAGAATGTGCGGCTGCCGCTCAAGCTCACGCATGTCCCGGATGCGCAGTCGACGCCGCGTGTCGGCGAAGCGCTGGCGCAGGTCGGGCTCGCCGATTTCGCCGATGCCTATCCGCGCGAACTCTCCGGCGGCATGAAGATGCGGGTGTCGCTGGCGCGGGCATTGGTGACGTCGCCGGATGTTCTGCTGCTCGACGAGCCCTTCGCCGCCCTCGACGAGATCACGCGTTTCCGGCTCAACAACGACCTGCTCGCGCTGTGGCGCAAGCTCGGCAAGACGATCGTCTTCGTCACGCATTCGGTCTATGAATCCGTCTATCTGTCGCAGCGCGTCGTGGTGATGACATCGCGTCCGGGCCGCATCCATGCCGAATGCCGGATCGAGACGCCGGAGCCGCGCGACGATGCGTTCCGTACATCGGTCGCCTATGCCGGTCATTGCCGCGATGTCTCGCAAGCTCTGATACAGGCAAGCGAAGCGGAGGCGCTGGCATGAAGGGGCTGGAGCCGTTGCCGGCAGTAGATCGCACATCCGGCGATGGCCGATGGCAGCGCATCCTCTGGCCCGTCGTCGTCTTTGCTGCCGGTCTCGTTGCATGGGATCTCGTCGTCCGGCTCGGCGACATCCCGCCTTATATCCTGCCGGGGCCGTTGCTCGTCGGGCAGACGCTGATCGCCGACTGGCCGATCCTGTCTGCCTCGCTCGGCGTTACATTATTCACCGCGCTCGAAGGCTTCATCGCCGCAGCCATCGGCGGCATCGCGCTGGCGCTGCTGTTCAATCAGTCGAAGTGGCTCGAATACTCGTTGCTGCCTTATGCCATCGTGCTGCAGGTGACGCCGGTGATCGCCATCGCGCCCCTGATGCTGATCTATCTGCCGCAGGAGGCCGCGGTGATCGCCTGCGCCTGGATCGTCGCCTTCTTCCCGGTGCTGGCGAATACGACGCTCGGGCTGAATTCGGTGGATCGCAATCTTGCCGGTCTGTTCCAGCTCAACGGCGCCTCGCGCTGGCAGACCCTGCGCTATCTGCAATTGCCGTCGGCGCTGCCTTACATTCTCGGCGGTCTGCGCATCGCCGGCGGCCTGTCGCTGATCGGGGCCGTAGCTGCGGAAATCGCCGCGGGCGCCGCGGGCTCCGGTTCCGGGCTGGCCTATCGCATTACGGAGTCCAGTTATCGCCTCAATATTCCCCGCATGTTCGCGGCGCTATTGTTACTGTCCGTCGCCGGGATTGTGATTTATATGCTGCTCGCGCTGGCGTCGCATCTGCTGCTCCGGCGCTGGCATGAAAGTGCACTGCGAAAGGAAAAATGATGGGGACGGGAATCTCTTCGGAAAAGATCGACCTGCTGGTCTATGGGCCGTCGAAGCCGCTGATCGAGAACGGCTTCTCGGATCAGTTCGTATTGCACAAATATGAAACCCAGGCCGATCTCGAACGGCTGCCGGCCGGCGTCGCCGAGAAGCTGCGCGGCATCGCCGTCACCGGTCTGGTGCCGACCAATGGTGCGGTGCTGGCGAAGTATCCGAATGTCGAGATCATCTCGTCCTTCGGCGTGGGCTACGATCATATCGATGCCAAATATGCCGCCGAGCACAATATCATCGTCACCAACACGCCGGATGTGCTGACCGAGGAAGTCGCCGACGTGGCGCTCGGCCTGTTCATCGCCACCGCGCGCGAATTCATCAAGGCCGACAAATATGTCCGTTCCGGACTGTGGCTGACCCAGGGTTATCCGCTCACCGTCGGTTCGCTCCGGGATCGTAAAGTGGGAATGGTCGGCATGGGCCGCATCGGCCAGGCCATCGCGCGCCGCCTCGACGCCTCGCTGGTGCCGGTGGTCTATCACTCGCGCAAGCCGGCCGAGGGCGTCTCGTATCAGCACTATCCCAACCTCGTCGAGATGGCGAAGGCGGTGGATACGCTGATCGTCATCACGCCGGGCGGGGCGTCGACGGCCAATCTCGTCAATGCCGAAGTGATGCAGGCGCTCGGTCCACGCGGCATCATCGTTAATGTCGCCCGCGGCTCGGTCATCGACGAGCCGGCGCTGATCCAGGCGCTGAAGTCGGGCACGATCCTGGCCGCTGGCCTCGACGTGTTCGCGCAGGAGCCGAAGGTGCCGGACGAGCTGAAGTCCATGCAGAATGTCGTGCTGTTGCCCCATGTCGGCTCCGCCTCGGTGGTGACGCGCAATGCCATGGACCAGATGGTGGTCGATAACCTGAAGCTCTGGTTCGGTGGCAAGCCCGTGCTGACGCCGATCCCGGAGACGCCGGTCCAGGGCCGCTGAGCGTGATCGCGCCGGTTCGCATGATGCGGGTCGCGCTGGCTTTGGCCGGCGCGATGCTCGTGGGCGTACCGGCACATGCGCAGGATGCTGCGCAATTGAAGAAGAACATGATCGGGCAGTGGGAGCTTTCCACCACCGAGCGTAGCAAGACCTGCGTGGTGACGCTGAAGCCCGACACCACGCCGCAAGGGCTCAAGCTGGAGCTTGAGCCCGATTGTCCAAAGGCACTTCCCTTCACCAAGGATATCGTTGCCTGGAGTATCAAGGGCCTCGACATCGTCCGTCTGCAGACGCCGAGCGGCGAATCCGTGATCGATCTCACCGAGGTCGAGAGCGGCATCTTCGAAGGCATCCGTTCGGGTGAGGGCGTCTATATCCTGCAAAATCTCGCGGCTGCGCGCTCGCTTGCGAAGTCGATGGACCAGATGATCGGCGACTGGTCGATCGTCCGCGGCAACGGCCGTGCGATCTGCAGTCTGACGCTGACCAATAACGAGGCCGGCCCGGACAATTTCCAGCTCTTCCTCAAACCGCGCTGCGATCCGCTGGTGGCCAACTTCAAGCCGAAGGAATGGCGGCTGGAGCGCGGCGAGTTGCTGATATTCTCGGCATCCGGGGAAACCTGGCACTTCGAGGCCGACGACAACGCACAATGGCGGCGGATGCCGGACATGGCGGATCCGCTGATCTTGCTGAGGCAGTAGTGCGTAGCCCGCATGGAGCGTAGCGTCATGCGGGGATGTCGCGCCAGTTGAAGCGCCGGCCCCCGGATTGCGCTGCGCTCCATCCGGGCTACAGACCGAGCCTCCTCAAATCACCTTCATCCCCTTCAGGCTCGCATGCCCGTGTTTGCCCACGATGATGTGGTCATGCACCGCGATCCCGAGCGGTTTGCTCACTTCGATCACCGCCTTGGTCATCTGGATATCCGCCTGCGACGGCGTCGGATCGCCGGAGGGATGATTGTGCACCATGATGATGGCGGTGGCGGAAAGCTCCAGCGCCCGCTTCACCACCTCGCGCGGATAGACCGGTGTGTGATCGACGGTGCCGATCTGCTGCACCTCGTCGGCGATCAACTGGTTGCGCTTGTCGAGGAACAGGATGCGGAACTGCTCCTTGTCGGCAAAGGCCATGGCCGTGCGGCAATAGTCGATCACCGTGCCCCATGACGACAGCACCGTGCGCTGCTTGAGCTGCCCCTTGGCCACGCGATTGGAGGCGGCGGCGATCAGCTTGATCTCGGTGATGGCGGCTTCGCCAAGTCCGCCGATCTCACGCAATCGCGCATCGGGGGCGTAAACGGTTTCGGCAAACGAGCCGAAAGCCTGGATCAGCGCTTTCGCAAGAGGTTTCACGTCCCGCCGTGGCAGCGCGCGGAACAGCACCAGCTCCAGCAGCTCGTAGTCGCTCAGCGCTTCGGCGCCGGCGGTGCGGAAGCGGTCGCGCAGCCGCTCCCGATGGCCGTGATAATGCGGCGCTTCGGAGAGGCCGGGCAGGAAATTGTTGGAGGATGACGACATGCGAACTCGCTGGACGCGTGTTCGCGAGCATGCCGCGACGGAGCGCAAATGCAACTTAAAAGTGATTTCTGCTCGGTCCTTCATGGCGAGGAGCGCGCCCTTGCGCGCGTCTCGAACCATGAGATCGTGATGCACGGAGCTTTTCGCCATCCTTCGAGACGCCGCTTCGCGGCTCCTCAGGATGAGGGCGGAATTGTCAGGCTGTCGCCGGCGCCTTTTCATTGTGCCGCTTCGAGAGCGTGAACACTTCGACGCCGGTCTCGGTCACACCCACGGTGTGTTCGAACTGCGCCGACAGCGAGCGATCGCGGGTCACCGCGGTCCAGCCGTCGGACAGCACCTTCACATGCGGTTTGCCGAGATTGATCATCGGTTCGATGGTGAAGAACATGCCGGGCTTCAGCTTCACGCCTTCGCCGGGGCGGCCGACATGGATGATATTCGGCTCGTCATGGAACAGGCGGCCGAGGCCGTGGCCGCAGAAATCGCGCACCACGCTCATGCCCTGCGGCTCGACGAAGCTCTGGATCGCATGGCCGATATCGCCCGTGGTGGCGCCGGGCTTTACCGCCGCGATGCCGCGCATCATGGATTCGTAGGTGATCTCGACCAGGCGCTCCGCCTTGCGCGGCAGTTGCCCAACGCCATACATGCGGCTCGAGTCGCCATACCAGCCATCGACGATGAAGGTGACGTCGATATTGACGATGTCGCATTCCTTCAGCGCGCGCGCTTCCGGCATGCCGTGGCAGACCACATGGTTGATCGAGGTGCAGGTCGAAAAGCGATAGCCGCGATACATCAGCGTCGCCGGGAAGGCGCCGTGGCTGAAAGCGAATTCGCGCACGAAATCGTCGATCGCCGAGGTCATCAGACCCGGCTTCACCAGATCGGTGAGCGCATCCAGACATTCCGACACCAGCGCACCGGCCTTGCGCATGCCGGCAAAGGCGGATGCGCCGTGCAGCTTGATCTGCCCGGTCTTGCGCAGGGCGGTGTCGGAGGCGTCGGTATAGCTCATCGGGAAATCTGGTTCTGTGACAATGGGATGATAGGCTCCAATCTAATGATCGGGGCGCTCAGTGCAAGCCGAAGATGGGAGGTTTGTAGCCCGGGTGGAGCGGAGCGTAACCCGGGATTCAGAGCTTCAGCGCAGGCGGTGATCCCCGGATTGCGCTGCGCTCCATCCGGGCTACGGCAGCACCGGCACCTTCCCCGCCAGCACGATCTCGTCAGGGCCGATCCTGCACCCATAGGCGAGCGTCTCGACGCCGGCGGCGCGGGCCTTGTCGAAGGCGCGGCCATAGGCGGGATCGATGTCGCGGGCCACAGCGACGCGCTGGCTCGATCCGATCTGCACCACGAACAGCAGCACGGCTCTCGCGCCGAGCGTCACCATGGCCGCGAGTTCCTCCAGATGCCGTGCGCCGCGAGCGGTGACCGAATCCGGGAATTCGGCGAGACCCGGCTGGCGCATCAGATGGACGTTCTTGACTTCGACATAGCAGGGCGGCCGGTCCGGATGTTCCAGCAGGAAATCGACACGGGAGGCCGCGCCATATTTCACCTCGCGGCGGATCGAGGCGTATCCCGCCAGTTCCGGAATCGCGCCATTCGCCAGCGCCTCGGCGACGATGGCATTGGGATGGATCGTATTGACGCCGACCAGCTCCGGCCCGTTGCCGAAATCGGCCTCCACCAGCTCCCACGAATAGGGGAGCTTGCGCGTCTTGCTCGGCGACAGCGACAGCCAGACTTTTGCGCCCGGTGCCTGAAGCCCGGTCATGGCGCCGGGATTGGCCACATGCGCGGTGATCACGCTGCCATCGGCCAGTTCGACATCGGCGAGAAAGCGCTTGTAGCGGCGGATCAGCGTCGCCGGCACGAGACCTTGCGGAAGCTTCATCGGCTCATTCCGGGCCGGTGACTTCGGCCACCGTCTCCACCGGCAGCGCGCCGCCGCGGATCTTGATCTCGCGCACCGGATAGGGGACGCGAATGCCCTCGCGCTTGAAGGCGTCCCACAGCGCCAGCATCACTTCGCTCTTCACGGCATCCATGCCGTCCGGCGAGTCGATCCAGAAGGTCAGTGAGAAGCGCATGCCGGTTTCGGCGAATTCGCCGAGCAGGCAGTTCGGCGGTTTCACCGTTGAGGCGCGGGGCGAGGCAGACGCGCAATCGATAGCCAGCTTGCAGACAAGGCGCGGATCGGCGTCGTAATTGGTGCCGAAATTCACCTTCACCAGCGTATCCTTGTCCGTATAGGTCCAGTTCACGACCTTCTTGGTGATCAGGTCCTCATTCGGGATCAGGAATTCGCGGCCGTCGCCGGCAGCCACCGAGATATAGCGCGTATTCATCGCGCTGATGCGGCCGGAGCTGTCGCCGATGGTGACGAGGTCGCCCGGCTTCACCGATTTGTCGGCGAGCAGGATCACGCCGCTGATGAAATTGGCGACGATCTTCTGCAGGCCGAAGCCGATGCCGACGCCGACCGCGCCGGAAAACACCGCAAGCGCAGCGAGGTTGATGCCGACGGCGCCCATCACCAGCGCCACGGCGAACACCATCATCAGCAGGCGGACCAGCTTGGTGAGCAGCACCTGCACCGATGGGGTGAGATCGTGCGATTGCCGGATCCGGCCTTCGAGGAAATTGCTGGCGATATTCGCCACCCACAGCGCCACGGCGAGCAGCACGGCAAGCTTGATGACCAGCAGCGGCGTCAGCCTGAGGCCGCCGAGATCGATGCCGGGAGCGTCGAGAAAGGCGACGGTCGGCTGCAGGAGGCCGAGAATGCTGAGCGCCGCGACCAGCCATGCCGAAATCGACACCAGCCGCACGATGAGCGGATTGTGAATGATGCTGGTGACGAGCCGGATCACCAGCCAGGCCAGCGCCATCTTCGCTGCGATGGCGAGCAGGTAGCTGCGGCTCGGCAAGGTTGCGGCCAGCATGATCTCGCGGGCAACGAGGGTCAGGACGGCAAAAGCCGCCGTCGATATGCTCTCTACCAGCACGCGGATGAACATGCGCAGCGGTGCCGGCCATCCCATCACCAGCGATGTCAGGTCTATTCTCGCCCGCGCCAGCGCGCCGATGCCGGCGGCGATGCCCGCCGCGGCCAGCATCAGCACGCATTGCAGATAGAGCCATGGCGAGTTGAATTCCGCGCCCAGTGACTTCGCCGTCTCGAGAACGAATGTATGAGCGTCGGTCAGGTCGAACATCGTGAGGATCTCATCTCGCGCTGGGCCTTGTCGGCGGATATGTGATTCGAGCGGGGGCTAGGTTCACACAGCCGTTATAGCCGCGCCATTGCCGGGCGTTGCCGTGATGCCACCAAAATCCCAGCAATCATACCTATGGCTCAACCTTGGGCAGAAATCGTTTGGCGTCACGGAAACGCAACGATAAGCATGGAATTACTAGCGTTTCCGCCTCTGGAGCCACATGGCCTCACTCGATTCAGTCAGTATCGCGATTCTGCTCGGCGCCGTTCTGGTGATGGCGGGCATCCTGTCCAGTCTGCTGGCGCTGCGCTTCGGTGCGCCGCTGCTGCTGTTCTTCCTGTTCATCGGCATGGCAGCGGGCGAGGCCGGCCCGGGTGGCCTGCATTTCGACGATGTGAAGACAGCCTATGTGGTCGGCTCGGTATCGCTGGCGCTGATCCTGTTCGACGGCGGTTTGAAGACGCATTTCAAGGCGATCCAGACGGTGCTGGCGCCGTCCATGATGCTGGCGACAGTCGGCGTGTTGTTGACGGCGCTGATCACCGCCCCCGTGGCCAAATATGCGCTCGGCATGAGCTGGACCGAAGGCCTGCTGACGGGCGCGGTCATCGCCTCGACCGATGCGGCGGCGGTTTTTCTGCTGGTACATGCACAGGGGCTGCGCTTGCGCCCGCGCGTCGGCGCCGCGCTGGAGGTGGAATCCGGCACCAATGATCCGTTCGCCGTTTTCCTCACGTTGACGCTGGTGAAGCTGCTGTCGCTCGGCGACGCCAGCGCCGGACATATCGTGATGGAATTTCTGCAGGAATCCGTCCTCGGCACCTTGATCGGCATTGTCGGCGGTCTGCTGGTGGTGATGGCGATGAACCGCGTGGCGCTGCCGCAGGGGCTGCATGCGCCGTTTGTTTGTACCGCTGCGCTGGTCATCTTCGGCCTCGCGCAGATCGCTCATGCTTCAGGCTTTCTTGCGGTCTATCTCGCCGGCATGCTGATCGGTAACCGGCCGACCCGTGCGCATAATTCGGTGGTGACATTTCTCGATGCCGCCACCTGGCTGGCGCAGATCGTGATGTTCGTGATGCTGGGTCTGCTGGTGTCACCCCAGCGGCTTGTCAGCAGCATCCTGCCGGCCATCGGCGTCGCCTTGGTGCTGATGGTGGTGGCGCGGCCGCTTGCCGTCTTCCTCTGTCTGCAACCATTCCGTTTCAACTGGCGCGAAAAAGCATTCGTCTCCTGGGTCGGCCTGCGCGGTGCAGTGGCGATCTTCCTGGCCTCGATCCCCATGCTGGTCGGTCTGCCCGAGGCGCATCTCTATTTCGACGTCGCTTTCGTCGTCGTCATCATCTCGCTGCTGTTTCAGGGCTGGACGCTTGGCTATGCCGCCCGCTTGCTGCATGTCGCCCTGCCACGCACCGATCGCGGCCCGCGCCGTATCGAACTGGATCTGCCCGGCCAGCTTGAACAGCAATTGGTCGGCTATTCGGTGCGGCCCAAGAGCCTCTATCTGAAGCGCGGCCTCATCCCGTCCTGGTCGAAGCCGACGCTGGTGATCCGCGACGAAAACATCCTGACCCCGGAGGAGGCGGCGCCGGTGGCGGCCGGCGACTATCTCTATCTTCTTGCGCCGCCGGAAAAGGCCGAGGCGCTGGATCGCTTCTTCGTCGACATGCCTCCGGTGGCCGCGCCGGACCCGCATCTGCTCGGCGATTTCATGGTGCCGGGCGAGACGACGCTGGGCGATCTCGCCGCGATCTACGGCATCGCGATCGATCCAGCGCAGTCAGCGCTGACGCTGGCGGACTATTTCGACATTCATCTCGACCGCGCCCCGAAGATCGGCGCGGCAGTGCCGATCGACACCATCGATCTGGTGGCGCGCAGCCTGAGCGGCGGCCGCGTCAATGTGGTCGGCCTGCGTCTGCCGGAAGATGAAGACCCCGTGCCGGTGAAGTTGACGCGGGCGCAGGTGTTGCGCGGCAAGTTGAAGCGGACACTGTCGGGATTGTCGGGGGCGTAGAGTGACGCGCCGCATCTGTAGGATGGGTTGAGCGAAGCGAAAACCCATGCTGTCCGTCGATGCGGCTAGCTCGGCTGATGGGTTATCGCTCCGGCGCTACGCGCCTGCGCTCAACCCATCCTACAGGCGCTCACGCCGCCGGCACCCAGCGCGGCAACACATCGGTGCCGCCGGTGGCGACGACGCGGCCGCCATTGAGCAGCACCACATTCGTCGCCAGTTGCCGCATCTCGTCGGCATCGTGGCTGACCAGCACCATCGGCACATCGCCTTCGTCGCGCAGGCGGATCAGATAGGGCATGATCTCCGCCTTGCGCGCGTCGTCCAGCGCGCCCATCGGCTCGTCCAGCAGCAGCAATCGCGGCTTCGCCAGCAGTGCACGGCCGAGCGCCACGCGCTGGCGTTCGCCGCCGGAGAGACCACCGGGGCGGCGCATCATCAGATGGCCGATATCGAGCATGTCGGTGATGCGCTTCTCGTCGGCGTCGTTGCGGTTGAGGAAATTCATGCGGCGGCCATAGTCGAGATTCTGCGCCACGCTGAGATGCGGAAACAGCCGTGCGTCCTGAAACACATAGCCGATCCGCCGCCGATAGGCCGGCAGATCGATATGCTTGCCGCGGTCGTAGAGTACGGCCTTGTCGATGGCGATCAGGCCGCGGTCGGGTGTCACCAGGCCGGCGATCATGCTGACCAGGGAGGTCTTGCCAGCGCCGGAGGAGCCGAACAGGCCGGTGACGCGGCCTTCGCTGGCGAAGGCGACATCGAGCGAGAAATGTCCGAGCTGTTTGAAGACTTCTACACGCAGCATGTCAGTTTCCGTGCAGTCGCTTGGTCGCGCGCCGTGCGAACCATTCAGACAGGATCAGGGCGACAACTGCAATCCCGATCGAGATGAGCACCAGCCGCGACGCGGCGGCGTCGCCATCCGGTGTCTGCAGCAGCGAATAGATCGCCGAGGAAATCGTCTGGGTCTCGCCGGGGATGTTGGAAACAAAAGTGATGGTGGCGCCGAATTCACCGATCGCCTTGGCGAAACCGAGCACCATCCCGGCGAGAACGCCGGGCAGCGCCAGCGGCAGCGTCACCGTGACAAAGACTTTCAGCGGCGATGCGCCGAGCGTGCTGGCAGCCTGCTCCAGACGACGATCGACGGCTTCGATAGAGAGCCGGATCGGGCGCACCAGCAGCGGAAACGACATCACGCCGCAAGCCAGCGCCGCGCCGGTCCAGCGGAAGGCGAAGACAATGCCGAAATGTTCGGCGAGAAACGAGCCGAGCACGCCACGCTTGCCGAGCATCACCAGTAACAGATAGCCGGTGACGACGGGCGGTAGCACCAGCGGCAGATAGATGATGGCGTCGACGAGGGCCTTGCCCCAGAAATCACGGCGGGCGAGCAGCCATGCCACGGCAATTCCGAGTGGGGTCGAGATCAACGTCGCAATCACGGCGACCCTGATCGAAAGCAGGATCGCCGTCCATTCTTCATGAGAAATGTCGAACATAGACCGGTATCTCTTTCGTCATTGCGAGCGCAGCGAAGCAATCCAGTCTTCACTTGTAGCTCTGGATTGCTTCGTCGCTTCGCTCCTCGCAATGACGGTTGAGCTCAGCTCGTCGGCTTGACCAGGAAGGTGAAGCCGTACTTTTCCATGATGGTCTTCGATGTCGAGCCTTTCAGGAAGGCGAGGTAGTCGGCGGCTTCGCTCTTCGCGGTGGTGGTGGCCGCGACGGGGTAGATGATCGCCGGATGCGAGTCGGTCGGGAAGGTGCCGATGATCTTCACGCCGGGATCGACCTTGGCATCGGTGGAGTAGACGATGCCGATCGGCGCTTCGCCGCGCGACACCAGCGTCAGCGCGGCGCGCACGCTCTCGGCCATGGCAAACTTCGGTTCAGCGGCAGTCCAGCTGCCGAGCTTTTCCAGCGCGGCCTTGGCATATTTGCCGACCGGCACCGACTTCACGTCGCCGGTGGCGATCTTGCCGTCACCCGCGAGCTTGGCGAGATCGAAGCCCTGGCCGATCTTGATGTCGCCGAGTTTGGAGTCCTTGGCGGCGATCAGCACGATGCTGTTGCCGAGCAGGCTCGCGCGGGTGGCTTCATTGATGTTCTTCTTGCCGACCGCATAGTCCATCCATTCCATGTCGGCGGAGATGAAGATGTCGGCCGGTGCGCCCTGCTCGATCTGCTTGGCGAGAACCGAGCTGGCGGCATAGCTGGACGTGACCTTCACGCCGGTCTTGGCGGTGTAGGCGGCGTTGACCTCATCGAGTGCGTTCTTCATCGATGCGGCAGCGAAAACGGTGAGGGCCTTGTCCTGCGCCTGTGCGGGCGTGAGGGTCGATCCGAGCAGGATCGAGAAGGCGGCGAAAAGTCCGGCAAAGCGATTCATGTTGGCGCTCCATGCATGAAGGCAGCGCAAAATGCGCGCGCAATTCAGGCGTTGGTTGGATGGGGTTTGCGACAGGCGGAAGCGCCGTTCCGGCAATCCCGGGGACTTACGGTCCGTCCGGAATATCGCGGAGCAACAATACTCATGCCGCCCAAGGGGGTAAAGGCCCGCGCGTCAGTCGGCGGGCAGCACCGCGAGGCTGATGCTGTTCTCGGCCGCGCCGGAAATCTGCACGGCGAAGGGGCCACCGGAGAGATCGAACTTCACCACCTTGCGAATTCCTTCGCAATCCGTGGCGCCGCTGAACTCCATCGGCTTGAGCATTTCGCCGTCCTGGATCACGTCGAGCCACGCGCCCGAGGACAGGCTGATCGTATAGGCGCCGGCCTTTGGCGGGGCTTTGAATTTCACGAAACCGGCAAATGTGCCGTCTTTCGGCTTGCGCTCGGGGGCGCGAGGCAGCTTCGCGTCGGCCGGAGTCTTGAGCTCCAGAACCGCTTTTGCGGGGATTGCGAGCTCATTTCCTGAGGCCGTCTTGAGGCGGTCTTGCGACGTCAGTGCGGCACGCTCCTTGTCGATCGGCCACTTGAATTTGTCGCAGCCGCTCGGCTCGGCGGCCCATGCGGGCGCCGAGCTCAGCAGCGCAAGCGCGACAATCAGACGCGCAACCATGATCAGTCCACCGCGATCATGACGTCGGAGGCCTTCACCACCACGATCACCTTGCCACCGGCTTTCAGGGCGAGATCGTCAACGGCCTCGTTGGTGATCGAGGAGGTCACAACCTGGCCGCCGCCGATATCGACGCGGACATGGGACGTGGTGGCGCCCTTGGTGACCTCGAGGACGGTGCCCTTGATCTGGTTGCGTGCACTGATGCGCATATTGAAACTCGCTGGATTTTGCCGGACCGAAATCAGCCACAGCAGAGAGAGGAGGAAGCGGGCCGTCCGCCCGGCTCTGTCGCCTGCCGACGGCGCGGCGACGGGAGCGTTTTACCCTGTTTTCGCGACACAGCGATAGGCGCGAGGTCAATCACGGTGCCGTTAACACCTGCCGGCAGGCGTCCGGCATCTGCGCCAGCGTCATCGGCGGTTTCGGCTTCGGCGGCACCGGCGGCGGTTTGGGATGCAGCACGGCGTCGCTGAACCAGTAAGCGAGATCGCCGGCGCTGCAGCCCTCGCTCTCGTTCGGCGGCGGCTGCGACTCGCAATCGGTGGCGCCTGCGGGGCATTTGATGCGGATGTGGAAGTGATAGTCATGGCCGTACATCGGCCGCACCTTCGAGAGCCAGCTGCGATCGCCCTTGGCCTCGCGGCACAGCGCCTTCTTGATGGCGGCATTGACGAAGATGCGCTCCACCGCCGGCTCCTGCGCGGCGGCGCGGATGACTGGCAGATGCGTTGGCGTCCAGGCGGCGGGATCGATGTCGAGACGGTCCTTGCGGACCATCATCACCGCTGACATTTCCTCGCGTTCGTTGCGCGACAATTGCCGGTTCGGCATCGGCGTCAGCCAGATATCGGCATCGAGGCCGATCTGGTGGCTGGCATGGCCGGTGAGCATCGGCCCGCCGCGCGGCTGCGACATGTCGCCGACCAGAATGCCGGGCCAGCCCGCAGTCCTGTTCGCCTTGGCCGAGAGACGCTCGATGAGTTCGACCAGTTGCGGATGCGCCCAGTTGCGGTTGCGCGACAGCCGCATCACCTGCCAGGTCGGGCCGTTCAGCGCCAGCGCCTCGGCGCCGGCGATGCAGCCCTTGGCATAGAAGCCGATCACCTGCGGCGCGGAACGGGTCGGCAGCATTTTGCGGCCGAACAGTTCCTTGGCGGGCGTGGCCGGGTCATGGGGATTGGCAAGCGGCGGCAGCGGCTTGGGATCGACGGTGCCCCTGGTCTGCGCCAGTGCGGGGGCGGAGACGACGGCGAGCGGCAATATGAGGCTGAGAATCAGTCGCGGGCTCATGACAGGACTATAGCCGAGAGAGGCGACAAGTCAGTGCCGGGGAGGGCGATGCCGGCCGACGCGCATATTGTTTACGGGGCGTTCACCATCCTTCGCTGTGGCGCAAATTTTGGCGCGCAATTTCGTTTGCATGTCAGATGGCGCGCAAAGCCTCTGCAGTGATCAATTTCCCGTGCATGCTTCAAATTGAAACGCATTCGGCGGCAGATTTAACGCCTTCTTAGCGTTCAGCGTCGCTGCTGCCCGCTCCGTGTGCAAAGCGATGTGGTTGCACGCGCACCGATTGCGGTATTCGCGTGCGCCGGCTGTGCCCAGTGATACCGTTTCTTCAGAGACTTCCGTCACAGAATGTCGCACGCAGAATGCGAGTGTAATCTGGATGCCGAAGGACCGGCCCATCAAGACTGGACTGAAGGCATCCCACAAACCGCGCTTCAATCGCGTGAGGGGGGCTGCCAAAAAGTCGTTTGCAGCCGCGCCGAAATCCATCGGCATGACGGGCGAACTCGCGCGTCAGCGTGCCCAGGCGCAGGCCGCCATCGTCGATGCACGCAAATCCCACGAGCGCCTGCGCGAGGCAATCGACATCCTGCCGCAGGGCATCGTGTTTCTGGATTCCGAGGGCCGCTACATCCTCTGGAACAAGAAATACGCAGAGATCTACAATCGCAGCTCCGATCAATTCGCGCCGGGAGCCCGGCTGCAGGATACGATCCGTGTCGGCGTCGAGCGCGGCGACTATCCGGAAGCGGCCGGCCGCGAAGACGAGTGGATTGCCGAACGCGTCGACAAGCTGTTTCACCCCGATGGGCGCCATGAGCAGACCCTGGCCGATGGCCGCGTCGTCCTGATCGAGGAACGGCTGACCAAGGACGGCGGCGTGGTCGGTCTGCGCGTCGATATCACCGAGCTGAAGCAGCGCGAGGCGTCGTTCCGTCTGCTGTTCGAAAGCAATCCTGTGCCGATGATCGTCTGCGCCCTCGCGGACGAGCGTATCCTCAGCGTCAATGACGCGGCGGCAGAGCACTATGGCTATACGCGGGCCGAATTCGAGAAGCTGACGATCCGCCAGTTGCAGGCCTTCGAGGCAGCGCCGCCATGGGCCGGCGATCATGCGGCGGACGAACAGGCGGCACGGACCTGGAAACATGTGAAGGCGGACGGCGAGCTGATCGATCTCGCAATCTATTCGCGCCAGCTCGTCTATAACGATCAGCCGGCGGTGATGCTGGCGTTGATGGACATCACTGAGCGCAAGCGCGCCGAGATGCGGCTCGCTTTCATGGCGCATCACGACGCGCTGACCGGACTGCCGAACCGCAACCTGCTGCGCCAGCGCCTCGACGAGACGCTGTCGCATATCCGCCGCAGCGGCGAGAAGCTCGCAGTGCTGTTTCTCGGCCTCGATAACTTCAAGGGCGTCAACGATTCGCTCGGTCACGAGATCGGCGACAAGCTGCTGCGCGGCGTGGCGCGGCGGCTGCGATCCACCCTGCGCGAAGAGGATGCGCTGGCGCGTCTGAACTCGGACGAATTCGCGATCATCCAGACCGGCATTCACCGTCCCGAGGATGCCGCGCTGCTGGCCCGCCGGTTGCTCGACGCCATCGGCGAGACCTTCCTGCTCGACGGCAATTCGGTGGTGATCGGCGCCAGCGTCGGCATCGCCATGGCGCCGGGCGACGGCGACGAATCCGAACGGCTGCTGAAGAATGCCGACATGGCGCTGTCGCGCGCGAAGAACGATACGCGCGGCACCTTCAGTTTCTTCGAGACCGGCATGGATGCGCGCGCGCAGGCGCGCCGCAAGATCGAGAACGATCTGCGCGGGGCGATCCAGGACGATCAGCTACGTCCGTATTATCAACCGCTCATCGATCTCAAGACCGGCCGCATCACCGGTTGCGAGGCGCTGGTGCGCTGGCCGCATCCCGAGCATGGCATGATCTCGCCCGGCGATTTCATTCCGGTGGCGGAAGATACCGGCCTCATCAATGTGCTCGGCACGCAGATCCTGCGCCGCGCCTGCAACGACGCGGCACGCTGGCCGGACGAGGTGCGCGTGGCCGTCAATCTGTCGCCGCTGCAATTCCGCGTCGGCAATCTGCTGTCGGTGGTGATGGATGCGCTGAAGCATTCCGGCCTGCCGCCGCGCCGGCTGGAGCTGGAAATCACCGAAACGCTGCTGCTGGAAAAGAGCAACCAGGTGCTGGCGACGCTGCATGCGCTGCGCTCGCTCGGCGTGCGCATCTCGATGGACGATTTCGGCACCGGCTATTCGTCGCTGAGCTATCTGCGCAGCTTCCCGTTCGACAAGATCAAGATCGACCAGTCGTTCGTGCGCGACCTCGGCGCCAATCGCGATGCGCAGGCGATCGTGAGTTCGATCATCAGCCTCGGCATGGGCCTCGGCGTGACCATCACGGCCGAGGGCGTCGAGACCGAGGCTGAACTCGCCTGCCTGCGCCACGAAGGCTGCCATGAAGGTCAGGGTTTCCTGTTCAGCCGCGCACGGCCGAACGAGGAGATCGTCGAACTCCTGCGCGCGCAGGCGACGGTCGGCGATATTCCGCAGGACTGTGCGCAGGTCGCGTGACTGGTTCGCGGCCTCCCTGGCAGCCATCCGATGCGGAGATGCTCGGCCGGCCGACCTCCGGCAGATGAGATCATTTCATCCGGTGCAATAATGAAATGCACGAGCCGCGCATTCTCTCTGCGGTGAGCAAGAAGCAGTTTGAAGGGGCGGAACGGGAATAGACCCGTCCACCCATTCAGGAACTGTTTCGATGAAGCTCTATCACTTCCCGTTGTCGGGTCATGCGCATCGCGCGCGTTTGTTCGTGTCGCTACTCGGCCTGCCCCATGAGTTGATCGAGGTCGATCTGGCGTCGGGCGCGCACAAGACGCCTGAATTCCTCGCGATGAATCCGTTCGGCCAGGTGCCGGTGCTCGATGACGATGGAACGATCGTCGCCGACTCCAACGCCATTCTCGTATATCTCGCGAAGAAATCGGGCCGGGGCGAATGGCTTCCGGAGGACGCGGCAGGCAGTGCTGCCGTTCAGCGCTGGCTGTCCGTCGCGGCCGGCGAACTGGCCTATGGACCGGCGGCCGCCCGGCTGATCACCGTGTTCGGCGCTGCCTTCAACCCGGATGAAGTGATCGCGCGTGCGCATGTGCTGCTCGCGCGGATCGAGGCGCATCTGGCCGGTCGCGACTGGCTTGTCGGCGATGGCCCGACCATCGCGGATGTGGCGCTCTACAGCTACATCGCCGGTGCGCCCGAGGGGAATGTGGATCTCTCCGCCTATCCCCGCGTCAACGGCTTCCTGCATCGCGTCGAGGCATTGCCGGGCTTCGTGTCCTTTCCCAGAACCGCCGCCGGCCTGCGCGCCGCAGCCTGACACGCTGAGCCGGGCACGGCCGCGTCCGTGCCCGGCTTGCGGCCATGAGGACCATGTGATGATCGACCAGCATCCATTGACAAGGCTCGACGTGTGGCACGCCGGCGAGAAGACGCTGCAGAAGCAGGTCGGCGCCTCCGACTATATGGACGATGTCGGCAAGCGCGTGGTGCGCGACTACATGCCGACCCAGCATCGCGACTTCTATGGGCAGATCCCCTTCGTGGCGATCGGCAGCGTCGATCTCGCCGGCGATGCATGGGCCACTCTGGCAATCGGCAAGCCCGGCTTCGTTTCGTCGCCGACGGCGCAGACGCTGGATATGGATTTCTTGCCGGACCCGAGCGATCCCGCAAGCGTGGGCATTCGCGGCGGCGAGGCGATCGGTGTGCTCGGCATCGAGATGCATACGCGCCGGCGCAACCGGGTGAACGGCCTGGTCGCGCCGTCTTCGGACAATGTGGTCCATTTCATGGTGGACCAGAGTTTCGGCAACTGCCCGCGCTACATCCAGCTGCGCGACTATGCTTTCGTGCGCGACCCGCGCGAGGCTTATAGGGGGATCGTCGATGAGGCAGCAAACCTCGGGGCGGATGCGCGGCGCATGATTGCGGCGTCCGATATGTTCTTCGTCGCCTCCTATGCGGAGCGCGAGGATCGCCGGCAGGTGGATGTGTCGAGCCGTGGCGGCAAACCGGGCTTCGTCCGTATCAACGACGACGGTTCGCTCACCATTCCGGATTTCGCCGGCAACCTGTTCTTTGCCACGCTCGGCAATATCCTCGTGAATGGCAAAGCCGGGCTGATGTTCGCCGACTACGAAACCGGCGATGTGCTGCAGATGACCGGCGAGGCAGGGGTAATCATGGAGTCGCCAGAGATCGCGGCATTCCAGGGCGCCGAGCGGCTATGGACGTTCAACCCGCACCGCGTCGTCGTGAGGCGCGGGGCTCTGGCGCTGCGTTGGTCACCGCAGGACGGCGGCGAGTCGCCGGCTTCGCTCATGACCGGCGACTGGCAGCAGGCAGCCGACCGGCTCAAGGCTGCCGAGCTTGCAAGCAAGTGGCGGCCGTTCAATGTCGTCAAGATTGTCGATGAAGGCGCGGCGATCCGGTCGTTTCATCTGCGGCCCGCCGATGGCGTGGGCCTCCTGCCGCATCAGGCAGGGCAATATCTTCCGATTCGGTTGCGGGTCGGCGGCGCGGAGAAGATGAACATCCGGACCTACACGCTTTCGGTCGCGCCGTCGGATCATGTCTATCGCATCAGCGTGAAGCGGGACGGCGTGGTATCGCAATGGCTCCACGATCACATCGGGGTGGGCGACGTTATTGAAGCGCGCGCGCCGGCGGGCGACTTCATCATCGATCCCGGACAGCAACGACCGGCGGTGCTGATCGGCGGCGGCATCGGCATCACCCCGATGCTCGCGATGTTGAAGCATGTGGTTTACGAGGGCTTGCGCAAGCAGAGAGTTCGACCGACTGTCCTTGTTCAGGCGGCGCATTCAAAAAGAGATCGTGCCTTCATGAGCGAGCTCCATGAGCTTGAAGAGGCCGCAAAAGGTGCTGTACGCATTCTTCGGGTTCTGAGCGACGTTTCTGACGCCGAAGAGGGAGCAGATTACGATGCTGCAGGGCGCATCGACGCGGAGCTCCTGTCCCGCTTCATGCCGATAGAGGATTATGATTTCTATCTGTGCGGCCCGCCGCAGTTCATGCAGTCGATCTATGATGATCTCCGGGCACGCAACATACCGGATGCTCGGATCCATGCTGAAGCCTTCGGTCCGGCATCATTGCTGCGAAAGGTCGATGGGCCAGGCGTGGCGCCGTTTCGTCGACCTCCGGCATCGACGCCGGTGCATGTGGTGTTCACCGAATCCATGAAAGAAGCGCGCTGGACGCCAGAAGCGGGCTCGCTACTGGAGCTGGCGGAGGCGAGAGGCTTGAACCCGGATTACAGCTGTCGTGCAGGAAACTGCGGGACGTGCAGGGCCAAGCTGCTATCGGGCTCGGTCACCTCCACGCAGGAGACCACCGCCGAAATGGCTGACGATGACGTGTTGATCTGTTGTGCAGTCCCGGCGGCCACGGAAGACGATGAGGAAAATCGCATCCAGATCGCGCTATGACGATCGTGCGGGCGTCGGATCGTCGTTGCCC
>JAEXHR010000348.1 GCA_023449855.1 Pseudomonadota bacterium
GTGCCGAATGGTCTCGTGCCCGGCGGTATGGTCGTCGGGCCCGGCGCGGGCACCGTGCCGGACGTCTGGGTCGGCGCCAGCAAGCCAACGCAGTCCGCATCGGGCGGGCGCACGCAGGTTGAGATCAAGCAGACCGAACAGAAGGCGATCCTGAACTGGTCGAGCTTCAATATCGGCCGCGAGACCGACGTCTACTTCAACCAGACTGCGGGTGGGACGGATGCGAACAAATGGATCGCGCTCAACCGCGTCACCGATCCGTCGCTGGCGCCGAGCCGGATTCTCGGGACCATCAAGGCCGAAGGGCAGGTCTATATCATCAATAAGAACGGCATCGTCTTTGGCGGAGCCAGCCAGGTCAACGTCAACAGCTTCGTTGCGTCGTCGCTGAGCCTGTCGGACGAGCAGTTCCGCGCCGGTATCAATAATCAGCTTTTTGTTTTCAACGATGGCTCCGGAAACGGCGTCATCGCGAAGCCGCAATTCGGCTATCTCGGCCAGCAAAAACCGATCGATTTCTTCCTCGGTTTGCACGATCCCGGCCAGACGCCGGGCGTGGATATCGGCGCGGCGCCGGGTGATATCACGATCGAGGCTGGCGCCCGCGTCGCGATGGCGAGCGGGGGCAAGGCGCTCATCTTCGCGCCGCGTGTGACCAACAATGGCCGCATCTCCGCGCCTGACGGTCAGGTGATCATGGCGGCCGGAGAGCAGGTCTATCTGGCGACCGACGTTGAAGGCGTTCGCGGCCTCACGGTGGCGGTGACGTCGCCCATGCGATGGGTGTTCGACTACAACGTGATGATGTCGGCGAGCGGGCAGGGCAACAATACGAGCGGAGCCCAGGAAGCTTTCGTCATGGGCATCCGCGACGAGGTCATGCCCGAGATGGCGGCGCGCGCTGCTTCGGTCGGCTACCGCGTCGTCAACAACGGCATGGTGTCGGCCGATCACGGCAATATCACACTGATGTCGCGCAGCATCGTGCAGAACGGTGCGCTTGAGGCGCCCACCGCGCTCAACAACCGTGAAGGCTCGATCCGTCTGCGTGCCTGGGATCAGGGCATGCTGTCATACGGGAGCTCGATTTCGGCCGGCTCGCCCTTGCGCTACTGGTCGACGGGCACGTTGACGCTCGGCAGCGGCAGCGTCACCACGGCGATGCCGGACCTGACCGATACCAGCGAGATCGAGCAGACTTCGCTGGCGACACGCTACAGCCCCGGCATGATCGAGATGCGCGGCAAGCTGATCGACATCGAAGCCAATGCGAATGTGATCGTACCGGCGGGCAAGATCAGCGTCGTCGCCAGCACCTCGGCACTATCGGGTGAAACGCCGATCTCCGGCGAGCCGGTCAAGCGCGACGGCAGCCGCGTTTATATCGGAGAGGGCGCTTATCTCAGCGTGGCCGGATTGCAGGGCATGTTGCTGACGATGGAAAGCAATGTCGTCACCGGCGAGATGCGCATCAACGAATTGCGGGACTCGCCTCTGTATCGTGACTCATGGTTGCGCGGCAAAACGGTGAGCGTCGACAAGCGTGTCAGCGGCCTGTTCTCGGACGGTCCGATGGCCGGCGTCGAATGGATCTCGGGCTCGCCCGGCGCCTGGGTCGGGACGCCGCTCGGTGATTTCTCCGGCTGGATCGGCGTTGGCAAGACGACTCTCGGAGAGCTCTCGACCAAGGCCGGCTCGATCGCGATCAAGTCGAGTGGCTCCATCGTCACGCGTCAGGGGGCGTTGCTCGACGTTTCCGGCGGTTCGGTGCGCTATCAGGACGGCTGGATCACGACCACGCGATTGCTCGGCGCGGACGGCCGCCTCTACGACATCGGCGCGGCGATGCCGGATCAGGTCTATGTCGGTTTCGCCGGCTCCTTCGCGCGCACGCATAACGTCCAGGGCAAGATGGACGCGCGCCTGACGGAGACCTGGACGAGCGTCTTCGATCGCGGCATGTCGCGCCGTTTCGAGCGCGGCTATACCGAAGGTCAGGCTGCCGGCAAGATCCAGATGTTCGCCGCCGAGGGGATCGTGCTCGAGGGCAGCTATTGGGGCGGCGTCATTATCGGTGAACGTCAGTCTGCGCTGGGCAAGTCCGCGGCTGCCGGGTCGTTCACCTTCGGCGGCAACAGTGACGAACATCGCCAGTGGTTGATCGGCAATCTCGTTATCGGGAAAAATCCGGAACTGCTTCCGGCCGGCTTCACCGCGACCAGCACGCTCGATCCGATCTGGTATGCCGGCAGCCCGACCGACGATTTGTCGGTACGCAAGAAGACGACCTATCTCGATCCCGAAATCCTGGCCCAGTCGTGCATGTCGAAGCTGGCTTTCTATGTGGCGGCCGGTTTCAATCTGGCGAAGGACGAACACCTGGAGCTTACGCCGGGCAGCGCGTTCAACGTCTTCGCCAATACCGGTACCAACAATCCGGCTTCTTTCACCATCGATGGCAGTGTGCGCATCGCCGGCGGCGAAGTCTGGTTCGCGGGCGCAGGCAGTTCGAATTATGGCTCGACCGCTTCCATCGACGTGAGCGGCGACTGGTACAACGGCGCGCGCAACGGCCTGCCACCGGTGATCAAGGGCGGCCGTGTTACCGTGACCGGCGATTTTGCTCCGGGTGCTTCCTTCGATGTCTCCGGCGGCGGCTGGTACGACATCACGGGTATCAAACCGAAATTGAAGCTTGGCGATGCCGGCACGCTGACGCTGGGGCCGACCGATGTCGCGCAGCTCGCGAGCCTCGATCTGCGCGGCTATTCGGGCGCATCGGGCGGCACGCTGGCCGTCGTGACATCCGGATCGGTGGTGATCGGTGGCCATGTGCCGTCCAATCCTGCCATCGGATGGTTGCCGCCGTCGCTGTTCGCGGAGCGCGGTTTCCGCAGCTTCGCTCTCACCACGGCAGGTGACGTCACGGTCACTGCGGGGACAACGATATCGTTGCTGCCTGTCAATCTTGATTTCGGCGCCATCGACGCAGCCAATATTGCGTCTGGAACCCGGCTTGCCGCACTTGGCAAGCTCACCGTCTTGCCGCTGCAGGAACGCAACGCGGCCGCGGCGACATCGTTGTCGCTGACTGGCAGCAGCGTGACGGTCGAAGCTGGTGTCGACATTGCGGTGGACGTTGGGGGCGCCATCACCGTCGCCGCGGTTGGCCATCCAGGATCGACCGGACAACAGGTGGCGGGACAGGTCGTCATTCACGGCCGGCTTGAGGCACCGGCCGGCGCGATCTCGGTGTCCAACAATCTCGGCGCGATCGAGATTGCCGACAATGCGGAGTTGTTCGCCCGCGGCGCGGCGGTGATCGCGGTTGATCGCTTGGGTTTGCGCACCGGTAAGGTGCTCGACGGCGGCACGGTATCGATCACCGCGCCCGACGTGAAGATGGCGAGCGGTGCGCTGATCGACGTCTCGGGCAGCAGTGCAGTCATCGACATTGCTGGTGGCGCCGGCAAAGCCAGCACGCAGTCGCTTGCGAGCAATGGCGGTTCGATCAAGTTCGAGGTGGGTAACGGGACGATCGCCGGTCGCCTGCTCGGTAATCCCGGCGGTCCGGGTGCTATTGGCGGCACGATTGCTATCAACGTGCCCGGCGGCGGCGGTTCGCCGGCGGCGGCCTTGAAACAGATCATGGGGACTCTGGATCCCGACTGCTTCGGTCTTGGCTCTGGCGTCTGTGATAACAACTGGGAGGACACGATCGGCTTCGACTGGGGATGGCTCCTCGGTTCGCCGGAGTCGATGATTTTCACGCGCGCCATGGTTGATGCCCTGCCGGACGGTTCGAAGATCGTCATTTCGCGAGCCGCGACCGGCGGTGGGGCTGGGCCATTGCCAGACCCGCGCAATTTCGGCTGGAGCGACGCGTCCCTCGATCTGATCGCGATGTATGGATGGGACGTTCGCGCGGCTTTCGCTAGCGCTGCGGCGGTCGGAACGCTCAACGTCCATCAGCGGTCCGTGGAGGGGGGTGGCTTTGCCAATCTCTCGCTGCAGACCGGCGGCACGCTCGTTCTCGACAATGCCAATCTCAATTTCAGCCGCTCAATCGCCGTCATCGCCCCGATTGCCAGCGCCGGTGCAGGAACGGCCACGATCACGGCGCCCTATGTGTCGTTTAACGGCCCCGCATCGGCTGCCGGCGTAGCTGGCGCCGGACGCATAGTGGTGTCGGCGGATCTGATCGACGTCACAGGTGCAACCTTCAAGGGCTTTGCGGAAGCAGAGCTGATGGCGACTGATCTTCGCCTCGGCGGTCTACAGGGCGACCTCACTACGGCTCGCGAGGCAGCGCTCAGCGCCGACGGTCGTCTCGTCCTGAGGGTTGGTCAGGTCTATCCGGCGACCGGCATCATCGCGACGATCAGCGCTGGCAGCGAACTGGTCATCGAGCGCCGCGGCGATGCTGCTCTGCCGCTCTCGGCCGCAGGTACATTGAAGCTGCAAGCACCCGTGATTGCGCAGAACGGCACCGTACGCGCGCCGTTCGGCAGCATCGTCTTCAACGCCACCGACAGCATCACCCTCGGCACCGGCAGTATCACATCGGTCTCGGGTGACGGGCTGATTATTCCCTATGGCACGCTTAGCAACAACGAGTTCTGGGTCGATCCGGTCTCGCCGCCATTGGCCGACGGGACCAGACCGTCGCTGAGCAAGCTGCCGGCGAAGAACATCGTACTGCAGGGACCGCGCGTCACGCTTGCAGCGGGCTCTGTGGTTGATATTCGCGGCGGCGGCGATCTCTATGCGTGGGAACCTGTGCCGGGACCGGGCGGTTCGCATGACATGCTGGCGCAGTCCGGCGTCTATGCGATCCTGCCGGGAATGAACGTCTCTGGCGCCGCACAGCAGAAGGTCTGGCTCGCCGGCGGTAACGGTCTTGCAGCCGGCTGGTATGCGTTGCTGCCGGCACGCTATGCCCTGCTGCCCGGCGCCTTTGCCGTCTCGATGGTGAAGGGATCGACCAGCGCGCGGCCGTCCGCCGCGATCACGCGGCCTGATGGCTCCACCACGATGAGCGGCTATCGCGCCGACATCTACGGCGGCGGCTACGATCAGCTCGCATCGACCTGGCGCGTGATGTCGGGCGACGTCGTTCGCAGCTACAGCGAATACAACGAGGCGTTTGCCAACACCTACTTCGTATCCGATGCGTTCAAGCTCAGTCAGTACCGTCTGACGGGCGTCAATGTGGTGACACCGCGACTGGCGATCGATGGCGGTTCGGTCGTGTTCAAGGCCACCACCGATCTCGTGCTCGATGGCCAGTTGCAGTCGCGGCCGGCGCCGGGCGGGCGCGGCGGTCTGGTGGATATTGCCGGTACCAAGATCGCCGTCCTCGGGGCAGGCCAGGATCGCAGCGACCTCACAGGCTATCTGGTGATCGATTCACGATCGCTCAGCAATTTCGGCGCGGGCAGCCTGCTCGTCGGCGGCATCCGCAGCGACGATCCGCGCGGGTTGCGGATCGACGTCACCGCGAGTGACGTCGTCGTTCGCAATGATGCCGGCAATGCGCTCACCGGATCGGAAGTCCTTCTCGCCGCCAGCAATCGTGTCGCCATCGATGACGGCAGCGTGGTGAGTGCTCAGGGGGCAGCGCAAGCGGACGGCGTCGATCTTGTGATGGCGCCGCAAGTCAAGGCGGTCTACGGCGATCCCGGCGGCGGCAATGACGGCAATCCCAACAACGACATCCTGCTGTCGCCATCGCGGGACTATGGCGCACTGATCCGCGTCTCCACCGGCAACGCCGTCAAGGTGCTGCGCGAGAATGTCGATACGACGACCGGTGGTGTGGTCGCCATTGGCGCCGGAGCGACGCTTGCCGGCGGCAGCGCTCTCTTGATCGACGCAACCCGCGACACCATCGTCGCCGGCAGCGCCAGACTGTCCGGCGCGGCGCTGTCGCTGGCCAGCGGCCGTATCGGCTTCGGAGGCGGCAGCACCGGTCTCGTGCTCGACGCTGCGTCGCTGGCGCAACTCGCCGATACGCAGGCATTGACCCTGCGCAGCTACAGCACGATGGAATTCTACACGTCCGTCAATCTGGGCAGTGCAGGTCTCAGGACGGTGACCTTCGATACGGCCGGGTTGGTCGGTTACGGCACAGGTGCGATTACCGTAAGCGGCGGTACCATCGCGCTCGAAAATTCCAGCGGTACCTTTACCAGTCCCGGCGCGGTCGGCAATGTGCTGCTGTCGCTGAATGCTGACGAGATCGTGCTGGGAGGCGGCGCCAAGGCGCTGCGCGGCTTTGACGCCGTATCTTTGAACGCGAATCGCCAGATCGCGGGGCAGGGCACGGGATCGCTCGATGCCGGCTCCGCCCTGGTAACGGTGAACAGCCCCGTGATCACCGGCCGCGGCGGTGCCTCGCAGTCGATCGCAACGCAGAACGTCCTTCGGGTAATGGGGGGCGGCAATACGCCGGTGGAAAATGCCGAAGCGAGCCTCGGCACGCGGTTCGCGCTGACCGGCACCAGTGTCGATTTCGGTGGTCGCATCGTTGCGCTCGGCGGCGCCGTCAATCTCACTGCGACGGCGGGCAATGTCTCCATTGGAGCCGGCAGCCTGATCGATGTCGGCGGATTCAGGAAGCAGTTCTTCGACGTCGCGCAGTTCGCCGATGCCGGCAGTATCGCGCTGACCGCGGTGGGGTCGGTGGTTGTCGCTCCCGGCGGTCATCTCAATCTGTCCGCTCACGCCGAAGGTGGCTCTGCCGGCAAACTGTCGATGACGGCGTCGAATGGTGGCACGGTCGTGCTTGGCGGTCTGATCGAGGCACGCGCTGCCGCCGGCCAGACCGGTGGTTCATTCGCGCTGGACATCGCCGCGTTGCCGGACTTCGCCGGCATGAGCCAGATCCTGAATGAATCGGGTTTCACGGCCTCGCGCCAGTTCCGTATTCGCTCGGGCAATGTCGTGATCGACGGTGTGACGCAGGTGGCGAACTTCTCGCTGGTCGCAGATCAAGGGACCGTTACCCTCGCAGGTATCATCGATGCTCGCGCGCCCTATGGGGGGAGCATCGCGGTTAGCGCCGGCAATGGCCTGACCATGTTGGGCTCCGCGCTGTTGCAGGCAGGCGCAACCGGTGAGTTCGGCAGCGGTCGCGTCACCCTCGAAGCCAGCGGCGGCCAGCTCGATATTCGCGGCGGCACCATCGATGTCGCCGGCGCCGATGGCGGCCGGGTGCGTTTCCGCGCGCTCCAGAATTTGGCGCATGACGAGATTGCAGTCGCAAGCCTGCAGGTCGGCATCATCGGTGCACGCTCGAGCGTGCTCGAAGGTGTCAGCGTCTACAATAGCGGCTCGGTGGATGCTGTTCGCGGCGATGCGATTGCCGATGCCAACACTTTTGCGGGTCATGCCGCCGCCATTGCGGCACGCCTCAATGCCGGCGGCATCGCGGTGATGCCTGGCATCGAAATCCGCAGCACGGGTGATCTCGTTCTGGAGACCGACTGGAATCTGGCGAGCGATTTCGTTTCCGCGCGCATGGGTGGCCTCACGCTTCGCGCCGGCGGCAATCTCTCCATCCTCGGCAATCTCAGCGACGGCTTCTCGGCGGCAGATCGCAGCGGGGTGCTGCAGGACATGGCATCTTGGGATTTGCGTCTCGTCTCGGGCGCCGACCTGGCATCGGCGAACGCACTTGCCGTCAGCCCGCTCGCGGCACAGGCTGCGAATAGCGGCAATCTCTCCATCGGCGATGCGACGTCCGGCAGGATCGTGCGTACCGGCACCGGCGATATCGATGTGGTCGCGGGTCGCAATCTGCTTCTGGCGCATAACACGTCAGCGGTCTATACGGCCGGCCGTGCGGACCCGACTGTCTATGCCGACTTCCTGCCGCGTCCAGGTGCAACCTATGGCATCGATGGCGGGCATTTGAGGATTTCGACTCAGGGCAGCGCCACCTCGGTGTTGCCTGTCGATCCCGACGACAATCAGCTGTTCACCGAATGGCTGCGCAAGATCGGTTCGCTCGATCTGAATTTCGTCTTCGAGACAGGCCATCAGAGTTCGTGGTGGATTGACTACGGCGCCTTTCAGCAAGGCGTTGGGGCACTTGGCGGCGGCAACGTGTCGGTGACCACCGGCGGCGATCTCGTCAATATGCTGGTTGCGCTGCCGCCCAATGGCCGCGTTCGCGGCGGCCGGTCGAGCGGCGAGGCCATGCAGCTCGAATTGCGCAATGGCGGCCTGATGCAGGTCGCGGCGGGCGGTGCAGTCCGTGCCGGCTATTTCTATGTCGGCCGCGGCGATGGCGTCATCACCGCAGGCGAATTTGCCAATGGCCGCACGGTGTCGGCGCAGCTCACCGCACAGCTTACCGATGTCTACAATATCGCTCCTGTAATCGCTCTGGGCGATGCCGCGATGAAGGTGAAGACCACGGGTGATCTAATCTTGCAGACGGTGATGGATCCGCTGTTGCTCAACTCCGACAATTTCTACCTCGGCGGTGGCAGCCGTTACACCGCCTATATGAGTGGCTACACTGATCGCACTTCGCTCGACCTGGTGTCGGTGGGCGGCGACGTGTCGCTGACCAATCAGGGGCGCTTCCTCTCCAAGCAGCTCGACGTCTCCGGCGGCAGCTATCTCCTCGACATGGACTATTCCGTGATCGGCATATTCGCCACCAATCTCTATCCCTCGATTACGCGGATCGCAGCCCTTAACGGATCGATCACCAATCAGAATCGCATGTTCACGACGCCGGGCGCGAATGCCGAATTCCGTCTGCTTGCGGAGACGGATGTGGTCCTCGGCGATATCCTTGTATCTCGGGCAAACCGGGACATGATGCCGACCCCGCTGCGTCCGTTCGGCGGCGTCGGTGGTGGCTGGCTGCAACTGCGTATGCGAAATACGCCTATAGATTTCCAGTCCATCGGCGAGAGCGGATTCGTGGCATTGCTGCTGAACCAACTCCAAAATGGTCAATCCATCAGCGACAACATGCTATTCGCTCCATATTTCGATACGGTGCGAAATCCCGAACATCTGATCAACGAAGCCGATACCGAGCCAAGCCGCATCTTCGCACGCAGCGGTTCGATTGTAGGATCGCTCATCGCGACATCCACCGGTCCGAAGCTCGGCAGGGTCGTGACCGGCGAGCAGACCTGGTTCCGTGCCGGCACCGATATCCGGAACATCGATTACAACCTGCGCAACCTGCACCGCACCGATGTGTCGCTGCTCGAAGCCGGCAATGACATCATTGGCGGAAGCATCGATATCCAGGGACCGGGCGCCATTTCGCTCGCTGCCGGGCGCGATGTCTACGGACGCGACTTTCAGATCTACAGCCGGGGTAACTATGACGCCTATACGGGCAGCAACCGCGCAGTCGAGCTGAGCGAGGTGAAGGGGCTCGCGCGGGATGGTGCGGCTATCTCTGTGATGGCCGGTTTGCAGGGACAGCAGATATCCTACGACGCCTTCGCCGCCGCCTATCTGGATCCAGGCAATATGGCTGCGATGCCGGATTACCTGAAGGCGACATCATTACGGGGCGAATATTTGCCGATTTATATGATGGCAGGTATCGACGTTCGAAGCGCGACTGTCGTCAAGATTCAGCGTGGCCTGCAGCTCTTTGTAGCCGAGATGACCGGTGAGCTTTTGTCGCCCTTGGATGCATGGTCTCGTTTCCGGTCATTGCCTCTTTTGACGCAGCAACGTTTCATACGTGAGGCCTATATCAACGAACTCAGGGCCGCCGGCGACAACCAGCTCACGCTCGATGCGGAGGGCCGCCCGCTGAACGGCGGCTACAGGCGTGGCTATACGGCGATCGAGACGCTGTTCCCCGGCGATGCCTGGAAGGGCGACATCAAGATCGGAAATGCCACGTTCCGAACCATGGCGGGTGGCGCGATCGAGACGCTCACACCGGGTGGTGGCCTGCAGGTGGCCGCGCTCGGCACGGTCGTGAACGCAGGCGCCGGCCTGGTCACGCTCGGCTATGGCGATATCAACATCTTCGCCCGCGACAACGTCACCGTGAATCGTTCGCGTGTCCTCACTTTCGCTGGCGGCGACGTGACGATCTGGTCGACGCTCGGCGACATCGATGCCGGTCGTGGCGCCAAGACCACGCGCGTGCCGTCGGCGCCGGAGATCACCACCGATGAAGATGCCGTGACCAAGGTGCAGGAAAAAGCGGATATCGGCGGCAGCGGTATCGGCACCATCATTGGCTTCACCGGCGTCGAGCCGGGTGACGTGTCGCTGATCGCCCCCGAAGGCACCGTCGATGCCGGCGATGCGGGCATCCGCGTCAGCGGCAATTTCGTGGTGGCGGCGCTGCAGGTTCTCAATGCCGAGAACATCAAGGTCGATGGCGAGAAGAAGGGGATGCCGAAAGCAGAGGCCCTGCC